>CALUZL010000088.1 GCA_944325295.1 uncultured Erysipelotrichaceae bacterium
TAAGAAACCTGTTGTTAAGTATGTTTGAATCTCAGACGTTTCATAATTTACAGAATAACCAAATTTGGAAAGATAAAGGATATATTCAGATATAAGGCGAACATTCCCTGTTTCATTATTATACCCAAGCACTCTCCATTCAATCGGCTCTCCTTCATATTTGCCCATGATGATGATATCACCACTTTTAGCGCCACCATCAAGATCGGCTGCTGTCATAGTTTGGTCTTGTGCACTTATCGGCATAGCTAGTGTCAATACCATGAGTATGGATATCAATGATACTAATAGTTTTCGCATACTTCTTTGCCTCCCTCTTTTTTAAGCACGAAATAAAAAAGACACTCTTGTCTTATATAGACATAAGTGCCTTATCAAAAGTATTCTCTTTTAAGAATATAGTCTTGACTACATAGTTATACTGCTCTGCTCTGCTCTGCTCTGCTCTGCTCTGCTCTGCTCTAGTGTTGCAGTATTCTCTTGTAATGTCAAGATATCTCTTCATGGGTATATGATAACACAATGAGAATACTAATTTACAGGTCTTATACAGTGTGGCCAACAGAACGTAGACACTCATCCATAAATTTAGTCAGTCTGTGCTTTCAAGTATCTGTCCTTTGCTTGCTCAAGGGTCTTATAGCCATGTACACGATGTGGTCTTATACTGTATTTTTTGTGGTCTGGTTATTATAATTCGTTGTTTCATAAATAGCTTTTAAGCAATCTAAATCCAATCTTAGTCATCTACACCATAAAGTATCGATCACTAACGTTAACGATTTTGAACGATATATTCGATTTGCATATCATCCAAATACACATTTAGTCATTGTCTTTAATATTTCGCTCATTCTATGTATAATATAAGTAGGGAATTCTCTACTTTACCATATCATAGAAAGGCGGTGTAAAGTAATGCAGACAAACACATTTATAGATAATGCCAAGGTTATGGCAAAAGGGCAGATTACGATCCCAAAAGATGTTCGCGATGTGCTTGGTGTGTCAAACGGTGATCGAGTTACTTTTATCGTTGAGGGGGGCACTGTACGCATTGTCAATTCTGCTGTATATGCTATGCAAATGCTCCAGAAAGAAATGACCGGGGAAGCAAAACGTGTCGGCCTGAGATCAGAAGATGATGTTATGGCACTCGTCAAAGAATTGAGGAATGAGGACAAAAAGGATGAGGGTCTTAATTGATACCAACGTCCTCATTTCTGCCGCACTGAATGCAAATAGTACCCCATATCAAGCGTAGGTAAAAGCAGCTTCTTACCCTAATCGCGCTTTGATCTGTGAGCAAAATGTCGACGAAATGAAACGGATATTTAATAAGAAATTCCCTGATCGGCTTGCTGCTTTGGACAAATTTCTTTCCATTGCACTTCTTACGTTAGAATTAGTTCCGATCCCAACAGAGGAAGATACTGCCGAAACAAAGATCAGAGATATAAATGACCGCCCTATTTTACGAGCGGCTATTGTAGCGAAAGCTGATGTGTTATTAACTGGTGACAAAGATTTCTTGGAGTCTGGCGTAAAAGAGCCTAAGATCATGACACCTGCAGAGTTTTTGAATATATGATTGTTGGTAACTTGTTTTGGCTTTGAAATTGTTGATCGTCTTCGCGCGGAATATGCTCTGTCGCAACATCTCTATATCAAGAAGTTATTCATTAATTGTTTTAACATAATGTGTATATCAAGATACATAAAGCCTTATATTAGAAAGGTAGAATTTATCTATAACCATGTGCATTATGTAGCCCTATACCATATTTTCTTGTGGCCTTTATATTTATAACTCATTGATATATCACGATCTTCTAAATAATATCAACTTAATCTTAGTCATCTCCACCAATAGAGTATCAGTCGCTAGAGATAGCGATCTTTATTTTAGATAATTTATTATATTTTCAATGCTGTCGATATCTGCGCCTTCGATCTCAAAGCTTATCTTCAAGTTTTTTCTTTTTGCGCTTTTTAAGGCATCATTTATTTCTGCTTTCGTATTCTTCGATGTGCATATCGTATCCAAATAATCATTTGGATCATATATCTCAAAATTATAGCTCTGTTCCTTCAAAACCAGAGAAGTACCATCTTTTAAAACGGCATCGATACTTATGGAATCAAAATCAACCAAGATATCAAAACGACTAGCTGCTTCGATTACCGGGATCGGGTAATACTCATATCTATAAACTTCACCGTCTTTATAATAATGACCATTATAAAAAGACAGTTTGTATTCTATTTCGTTTCTTTTGAGCATATCTTCTATTTTGGAAACTGTTATCAACAGTTTTTGATAGTTCTTGTTTATCTGATCTTTAGTCATCCAAAACCTGCCAATATCCGCTTTTGTTTGATCCTACGCGTTTTATACAATCGCTTCTTTTAAGACTTGCTATATTTTTACTTATCGCAGTATCAGAAATTCCTATTATCCTGGATAATTGAGTGATCGTAATATTTGGGTTATTCCTCATTTCAGATAATATTGATCTCTGATTATCTGTCAGATTATTTTCGTTATTATTGGCATGTTTATTAACTGCTGCATTTATCCAGTCGAACGGTATCGTGACAACGATAGAGTTCTCTCTAAACTCAAATGCTTCTTTTCCGTACTTACTTACGATCGTAGGCACACCTCTGCCGGACTTCTCACTTATATGCAGCTGCAAGAATATTTCCGATAGTTTTTGGTTGACGGGTTTAGATTCGCCCAGGAAGAATCCCTGCATCGTTTGTGATGGGGCCAAAGTCCCTCTTGATAATATTTCTATCCTATTAGAAAAAACCGATATCATTGGTTCGCTCTCTTCTATCCAATTATTATGAAGGACGGCATTGATAATAGCTTCATTGAACGCTTTATTATCAAATAAAGGAACTTCCTTCCTTTCTACGGCTCTGTTTCTTTCATCGGCTTGAATAAGATTCAGCACATCGCCATATCTTAATAAAGAATCAAGAGAATATAAAAGACAGTCAAAACCAAATTCTCTGACAGAAAATAGATTAGTCGCTTTTGTCTTACCCTCAAAAATAGAGACTCGCAAGGGCAGATGAGAATTATCCGATAATAATTGTGCCTGAATATTGTATTTGCCTTCGTCTGTTAGAAGTTCTAAATTTTGTCTAAACGTATCTTCTTTTAATATAATGCCTCTTGACCCATAATAACCGAATAACTTATTGAATGTCAGATCTTGATATCTTGATTCTGTATTTACTATTGTCGGAAATCCGTTTCTAAGAACATTAAAAAGGTAGCTTTCTCTTTCCGGATACTTAGATATCTTCTCTTTGCTGGATCCGATTCTTATATATCTAATTCCTTTGAATGCAGTTGGTATGTTCTTTGCCGCCGGAATGACCATAACTACTATTCTTTTATCTTCTATCGACTCCTCGTAAAAGTCGAAACCTACATCTGGTGATAACTGTCTCGCTAAATAGTGTTTTAAAGGCTCATTGCCATTAACGGTTGTATTTGGATCAAAACCAGTACCAACAAGTTTATGACCTTTATCTTTTATACCCCAAATGAAGTATCCCTCTTTTCTGCCATAGTATGCAGCCGAATTAGAAATAGCTGATATATATTCACCCAAACCATCTTTATCAAACCAATTCTCTTTAAACTCGAGCCATTCGAGCTCTTCGTTGAAACTAATGAGATCTTTTATTAAGTTTTCAAACATTTTCTCACCTACTTTATTACCAACTTTATTACCAACCTAATTATAATACAAGGTTGATAATAAAACCACCTGGTTAACCCAGTTAGATAGAAAATGGCAAAATTGTACACTCAAATCAATTAATAGAGACCAATAAAAGTCTTAAAACTGTGATCCTCATCACAACGCACGAAGGATCTATCAATGATCGCACCATAGCGTCATATCTTCTTTGCCTAACTGGGTCTTAGATCCTATATATTATCTAATTTTTCAAGAAATGCCGGAACGTAATACGGAGGAAGACAAATGATATTTTTGTCGTCTTTAAAGTTATCTTTATATTTTTTTGGATGGATGATATAAGATCTGCCGATGCGTTTTTTGAACAGATCTTTGAATATATTAAGAGAAGTTGTCGAATAGTTTTTATTTGATTTTACTTCAATAGGTAGTACTTTGAATCTTGTTTTGTCGCCACTAGACAATAAGAAATCGATCTCAATATCGTTTCTGTGACTTTTACTATTATAGCGGGTATAAAAGTATAGCTTTCTTCCACTTGCACTTATCATTTGAGCTATCATATTCTCATATAACATCCCTTTATTAAAGGATAATTTACCATTCATTATTTGTTTATATAATTCATTAGAAGTTATTTGATTTTCACTAAAAGTCAAACTGAACAATAATCCCGTATCACCCATATAGCACTTTACTTGTGATTTGTCTTTAGTCAGTGCAAAACCTACATTTGGATCATTACATTTATAAGCCACATTACATATCATCGAGTCATCGAGCCAGAAAATTTGGTCATCATAATTGCTAAAATAATTATTGTGTTTATCGATATCTGATAAAACGATCTTTTTTTCGTGTTTAGAAAGGCTGCCTGGTATGTTTTCAAAAAGAGCTGATACTTTTGAACTATATCTTTTCTGGGCTTTTTTGATGTCATCGCGATACAGGTCTAAGATGTATCTTTTTTCTTTATCAGCGCTATAAAAATCTCTGTGGTTTTCTTTATAGGAAACAAGTGCCATCGGCATCCCGCCGACCAAAAGATATTCCTTAAACAAATACATTGCCTTATGATGAAGACTATCGCTTAAGGCTTCGCCTTTTCTATATGATTCTTTTATATGTTCATAAAGAAGTTCTTCATCAAGATAAGTGAAGAATTCTTCAAGATCGCATGGGTACATTTTGATCTTCTTCTCTTCTGATGGAATAGTGATATCATTGACATTTTCTTTTAAAGAGATAAGTGAACCAATCTCAATATAATCATATCTTTGATCTTGCACAAGATATTTTATCGCCTCTCTGGCTCTAGGAAATTTTTGGATCTCATCAAAGATGATGAGCGATTCTCTTTCATAAAGGCGAGTATTATATTCAAGTGAAATCTTTTGAAAGAAGACATCAAGATCATTTAAATGATCAAAAGCTTCAAAAACATTTTTAGAGGCGATGTTAAAGTCGATCATGATATATGAACGGTACTCGTTTTGCGCAAACTCTAAAGCAACCGTTGACTTTCCTATACGTCTTGCACCTTCGATCAATAAAGCTTTAGTACCGTTGCTTTCTTTTTTCCAATCTAATAACTTTTGATAGACCTTTCTTTTGATTTTCATTTGACACTCCTATACGCAATTTAATTATATATTAAAACTAAGCCAATACGCAATTTATAATATACAAATAAGTACCATAATACGCAATTTAAGAACTATTTATTTTTGTACTCTTTAACATCTATTTTCGTGACGGTTGCAGATTGATTGTGGTTATAAAAGTATCGCCTGTAAAGAGATTTTCTCCACCTAATAGAGTATAGATTGCTAATAATAGCGATTTCTAATCATCATGATCAAATACTTGAACGCAACATAATAAATACGTTTAAATTGTGAACGCAACGTGAACGTAAGAAGGCTTGCGTTCATTTTTAGCTTTTATACATTTATAACATAATAATTTGCGATAAAAACAACATTCGACTGTCATTTTAATCGAAAAGAACAAGGAGAGATCAGCAAACCAATCTCTCCTTGTTCTTTTAACACATATTAATTAATCCACTTAACCAAAAACTATCTTGTCGCAGTATCAACGATTATTCCTGAATAATCTTTTACCAAACAAGCTTTAGCTTCCTCATTCCAATACCAATCTTCACCATATTTCTCTTCACAGGTAACGACACCGTCACAATTTAGATCGTAAGGATCGCAAGCGGGTTTAGATGGTTTAGACGGTTCTTTTGAAGGTTTTGACGAACTTGGTTTTGACAGAAGATCTCCATAAGCCTGCCCGCAAACTTCACAATTTGCCTTAGTTGTTGTAGTAGCTGTACCACCGCTATGAGCTGCTTTGTTTATTATTTCGTCGCATTGCTCGCATACTTGCCAGTGATGTGTGGCATCGCTTTGCCAAACTCCTGATGAAGTATGAGATGATTTATTATATTCTGCATTACATGCATCGCATACCTGCCAGTGGTTCGTTCCGTCACTTTTCCACTCATTTTTGACATTACTGTGAGTTCCATCGTTTATCTTTTTATCACAGATGTCGCATAGTTGCCAGTGATTTGTGTCGTTATGTTGATAAGTGCCAGTAGAGGTACAATTATGAACTTCGGGAACAGTGTCCTTAACTGCGCCAAACTCGTTAAGTGGGTTCTGACTTGAATAAAGATGATTAAAGTCATCCTCGCCCTCTCCAAAATATACTGCAATTTCATATCCATCGTTGCCAGACAATAATTTATCTTCTTCAGTTATAGTTATAGTGTTATGCCCTATAACAACACCATCTTTGTCATGTAGATAAAAGCCATACTCTCCATTGCTATCCTTAAAAATAATGGCGACATTCCCATTCTTGGAACTATCAAAGGTAATCGTAGCAGTCGTTTCACTATCACGTGTTACAGTCAAATTCGTAATGACTGGATCATTCTGCGCAAATATTGCGACAGGCAATAGTGTGAAAACTATAGCTATTATAAAGATAGCTGTAAAGCATTTCTTTTTCATAATGTATCCTCCCCCTAATTAAAGAAATGAATGAAGTAACTAAAAAACGCACCTGTCATTTAAGACATAGTGCGTCATTAAAAGTATTCTCTTTTAAGAATAAGTACTCTATTACATTATTATGGCTGGCTGGCTTGCTTGCTTGCTTGCTTGCTTGCTTGCTTGCTTGCTTGCTTGCTTGCTTGCTTGCTTAAGCTTGTCGTATGCTTAGATGTAATGTCAAGTATTATCCTCATATGTATATATTAGCACAATGTCTCATTTAGTGATCAAATATTGAATAAAGTTTCCTTAAAAAACGTCAGTTTTTACAGTAAAACACTTGTTGTGTCTTTTGTTTTCAGATGGATAACTTTTAAGTTATAATCAAGTCGTGGAACCTAAAAGAATTATTCTGTTTATTAAAGATATATTTAAAAACTACCTCGACATCATTTTGTTTGCCGTTAATATCATCATCTTAGAGATCATGATCAGACATTTTTTAGTCTTGGGTCTTGGTAAACTCAGTCTGCTCTTTGATTTTTGTTTTATCTTTGCGCTGAGTGCCATCTTTATCCTCTTTAAGAAAAAGATCCGTCTTATACTTGAAGATCTTGTTTTATTGTTGCTTGGGATATACGGGTTTGCCCAGATCATGCACTTTGCCTATTTTTCGACCTTGTTCTCTTTTAAAAAACTGACGGTCGTAAGTGAACTGATCGGTGTTGCCTCAGAAGTCTTTGAAAAACTTGACCCGCTTTATCTTTTAGTGTTTATCCCACTTATCATCCAGATCTTGTATAGCTTTATAAAGATAAAAGAGGTGCCGATCGGCAAGATCAAGTACGCTTTAGCACTGACATCTTTAGCGATTGCCCTTTTGGCGATCATTCCCATCCAAAGTCATCTGAAAGCTGATGAGGCAGTAAACGGCTGGCTTGGTGATCGCTATCTTTTGAACTCTTTCCACAACAACATCCGCTTTTATGATCGCTTCGGCATCTTTGAATACATCGTCAAGGACAGCGCCAATACCGTTTCTTCCCTGACTAAGCCACCGATCGATGACGAAGATGCTAAAGCGATAAAAGATCATATCGCTTCGCAAAGTGACAATGTCTCTTCAAAACATGGGATCTACAGCGGTAAAAACCTGGTACTCGTACTCTGTGAATCGCTCAATTACTACGCGATCGACGAAGAGCTCACCCCAACCCTTTACATGATGGCAAATGATGGCTATTACTTTAGTAACAACTATGCTCCGATCTATCAATCGGCTACCGGTGACAGTGAATTTATAAGCCTTACCGGCATGATGCCCTCTGTCGACTATGGTACGACTTCTTACACTTTCTATGACAACGACTATCCTTTTGCCCTGGCAAATCTCTTTAGAGAGACGGGATATAATGCCAACAGTTATCACTCCTATATAACCAATTTCTACAACCGGCAACTGTTTCACACCTCTTTGGGTTTTGAGACGTTTTACGACGAATCGCTTTTAGGTCTTTATCGGGATGAATACTACACCGATGCCTTCAATTGGCATGATGACAGCATGCTTTTTGAAAGGACTTTAGCCAATACGGAGCTGACCGACGGACCTTTCTTTGATTTTGTGATAACCGCCAGTGGTCATATGCCCTATGTCGAAGGAAGAAGTGAGATCGCTAAAAACCTTGATGCGATCGATGACAGTTCACTAAACGATATACCTGCTGAGGCAAAGTACTATCTGGCTGCCCAGATGAACCTCGACAAGGGTCTAAAGACACTGATCGACGGCCTTGAAAAAGAAGGTGTCCTCAACGATACGATCATCATCATCTATGGCGATCACTACCCCTACGGACTTAAAACAGATGCAGGCATCGATGAAGTCATCGGTAGTGATGACTATACCAAATACCAAACCCCGCTTATCATCTACGATCCGACTACAAAAGGTGAGACCATAGACGATTTGAGTTCGACTTTTGATATCTATCCAACGATCTGTGACCTCTTTGGCCTCGATATCAAAGAAGCCTTCCGGGTCGGCCGTACACTTTTTGGTGAAGGTGAGAGTGTTGTGCCGTTTATGGATCACAGCGTTTTGACTTCTGACTTCTTCTTTGACAGTAACACCAATAAGACCGATATCTTAAGTGACTCTTACACAAAAGAAAAAGAAGATGCGATCTTAAATGAGGTCAGAGAGCTCTTCGATATCGGGCAAAAGATACTTGTAGGTGATTATTATGCGCATGAAGATTAAAAAGCTTTTAGTCATCGCGATGGTCATGCTGCTTTTGGCATGTGAGGGCAAAAGAAAAGATGAGACGGTCCATGATGCTTGTCGCATCGAGACCTTTGAAAATGTCGGCGAAGTCATTAAACCCTGGTATGAATACCGCGTGATCGCCCATGCACTGGGCGGGATCGACGGATTCGATTACACCAATTCCTTTGAAGCACTGCGCTATAACTACAATCAGGGCACCAGAGTCTTTGAGATCGACTTGGCGCTCACCTCTGATGAAAAACTGGTCCTTTTGCATGAATGGAGCCACTACCATGACATCTTCCACTTGGGCGAACTTTCCGGCTGGGCTCCTGAAAGCTATGCGACTTTTAAAAGTGAACTGATCTATGGTATCTATCATCCTTTAAGCTTTGATGAACTGCTCGATATCATGGAGGATGTCCCCGATATGTATATCGTTTTAGACACCAAAGCCTTTGAGCTTGATTATCACGATCAGATCTATCCTTTGATCATCGAAGCGATAAATGAACACGATCCCGCTCTTTTTGAAAGGATCATACCACAAGCCTACAGTGAAGAAACCTACAAAGTGTTGACAGACTACGGGCTGTTTGACGATGTCATCCTTACGATCTATTCGATCTATGCCTCGTCTAACGGATGGGATATCTCCCGGGTCATCCGCAACTATTCCATAAAAAACGTTACTGCCGGCATGCACAACGACTGGGCTAAAAAAGTTATCCGTGATATCAGACAATACACGCTCGAAGACAATAAATGGCCTTTTTCATCATACAATGTCTACATCCACACGATAAACGACATCGACGAAGCTAAAGATATCATCGATGTCGAAGGCTTTCACGGCATCTATTCTGACTTTATAAGCGAGACGGAATTTCGCGAAAAAATCTTAAACACAACAGATGATCTACCTTAAAAATCAAACGTGAGAATTTGTTTTCTCTAAAAGACAGAATGTTATTCGGGATTTCGTTCAACGATGACTAGAATGACTAAATATAGTAAAACAAATACGGGAACAGCGTTGCGGTAGTTACCCATCCTGGTCGAGTTTGACCAGGGGCTCGAAAACTCCCTGCTGATATAGATTTAAGATCTAAAACGGAAGGTGATCGATATGGACATTGTAATGGTCTTTAAATTGCTGACAGATCTTCTGAAGGCAATAACAGGCTTTATTGGCCAAATTGTTCAACTTGCCCGCCTTATCAAAAAAGGCGAAAAGAAAAAGTAACTACCTCCGATTAGCCTCGCGGTGTAGTTACTTTGTAACTAAAATCCAGGATGGTCTATCGACCTGTTCCTTTTTACACCTATATTCTATATCTTTTTAGTTAGATTATCAACGCTTGATGTATTTTGGTTCGTGTAAACTCAGTATAGAATATAAAATCCAAACAGCAGTCTTTAAAAAAGTAAACTAAACAATAGCATCGTTTGTATTAAAAGAATTCTTAATAAAACACTGATGTAAAAAACAGAGCGAAGTATAATTTATCATCTGATCTTTAAGATAGAACACTCAGAATAAAGGTTGCCGTTTTGGCAACCTTTAGCATATTCTATCGATCAAACAGGTCGATGAAAGTCTTGGTGTTGACATCGATACAACCAACATCGCTCATCTTGACATCCGGAACGACCGGCAAGGCGATCGTTGCGATTCGAAGCAATGGATTCTCTTGGGTCATGCCAAGCTTTCGATCAGCCTCTTTCATCTTTTCGGCGTCAAGATAGAACTCCGTGCCTTCTTTTAAACTCATGAGTCCGGCTAAAGGCAAGGGCAAAGTATAAAGGGTCTCACCATTTAAGACGGCACTCATACCGCCTTTGGCTTCTTTGATGTTCATGGCGATCTTATAAGCATCTTTAGGATCGGAGTAGACAGATCGG
>CALUZL010000089.1 GCA_944325295.1 uncultured Erysipelotrichaceae bacterium
GTGATCTTCACCAAAGACTTCCCGGGTGAAAAGATGAGCTCTGTCTTGATAATCGCCCGAGAAATTGAGGTCGATATCCGGCACTTTATCGCCATTAAAGCCCAAGAAGGTCTCAAAGGGTATATCCTGACCATCGCCGCGCATCGTAGCACCACAGATCGGACATTTCTTATCTTCAAGATTGTAACCGGAAAAGACCTTGTCATCGCCGATCCACTCCAGATGATGACAGTTTGGACAGATGTAGTGGGGAGCCAGAGGATTTACTTCGGTGATCCCGGCCATCGTCGCAACCAAAGATGAGCCTACCGATCCCCTTGAGCCGACAAGATATCCGTCTTCATTACTCTTTTTGACCAGCAAGTGTGATACATAGTATATGACCCCATAACCATTACCGATGATCGCATCGAGTTCTTTTTCCAAACGATCGGAAATGACCTTGTCCAAAGGATCGCCATACAGCTCTTTTGCCCTACTGTAGACGATATTTCGAAGATCGTCATCAGATCCCTCGATAACCGGCGTGTAAAGCTTTGAATGGATCGGGTTTATGACCTCGCACATGTCGGCGATCTTATTGGTGTTGTCGACGACCATTTCTTTTATCAGCTTTTCATCTTCAATCCAGGCAAATGCTTCGAGCATCTCTTTGGTATTTCTGAAATGCTGATCCGGCATTGGCGTCTTCGCCCTTTTAAGCTTGTCAAAGATAAACAGCGGGTGATGAGCACCACCGATACCAAGCGCATTGATATAGACATCGCGCAAGATCTTCTCATCTTTTCTGACATAGTGCAGATCCCCTGTGGCACAGACGATCTTGCCCAGTTTTTTTGCCGTCATGATTATATCTTTTAAGATGTCTTTTAATTTTTCCAAAGTTACGACATCGCGAACTTCATAGAGCAAACGGTAGTTTTCAAGCGGTTGGATTTCGATGTAATCATAAAAAGCCAATGCTTCTTCAAGTTCTTTTTGACTGCGCGTACTGGCAATTTCAAAGATCTCGCCGTTAAGGCAAGACGAGCCGATCAGAAGATCTTTTCGATATTGTGCAAGCGTCGAGTTAAAGATCCGCGGTTCGGCTGCAACTTCAGCGCCACCGCTTTTGCCCAAAACGGCAAGCGTCTTGGTATGAGCTATCGATACCAACCTAAAAAGATCTTTCAGACCATTTTTATTCTTGCAAAGGACGGTAGTATGGAATGCTCTTTTTTTAACGTAGGCACTTCCATCGTCAAGTTTTGCAAGATCAGAAAAAGTCTCAATACCTTTATTTTTGATCTCCTTTAACATGAGATTGAAGATCTGTGCCAATACCTCGGCATCGTAGTCGGCTCTGTGGGCCACATCTTCGTTATAGCTGACCCCATAGACCTTGGCGATATTGCCCAAGCGATAACCCCTTCTTGTGAAAAGCGATCGTGATAGGTCGAGAGTATCGATAACTGTATTTTCCAGTGGTTTTTCACCAAGGCGTACAAGTTCTTCATTTAAAAACCCAAAATCGAAAGAAGCGTTATGAGCTACCAAAACCTTATCCTTAAGGTAATCCAGGATCTCATCTTTGCACTCTTCAAACGTTCTGGCATTCATCAGATCACTCTCTTTGATATTGGTCAGTGAGGTGATGAAGGTCGATAATTTCATCGGTGGTTTGATAAAGAAGTCTTTGCGGCTTTCGATATTGCCGCGATACATCGTCACAGCTCCAAATTCAATGATGTGATCATATTTGGTACTGAGTCCTGTCGTTTCAAGGTCAAAGACGACATAGTGAGCGTCATGGATGTTTTTTGAGCTTGGATTATAGACGATGTCATAATCTTCGCTCGCCATGGAAAACTCACAACCGTAAAGGACTTTAAAATCTCTTTGCGGTTCCCTTTTCAAACAAGCGCTCATCGCTTTTTGAGCTCTTGGGAAGGCCTGAGTGACGTAGTGATCGGTAATGGCTATGGCGCGATGGCCCATCGCAAAAGCAGCTTCGACGACTTCCTCAGCCTCACAAACACCATCCATCTCCGACTTATTGGTATGAGCGTGAAGTTCAACTCTTTTTTGCGTCTCATCATCCTTTAGGGTGACAAGGGGTTCGATCGGATCGATCGCCTCGCAAAAGAAGACGTGATCATTGCTGAAGCTGTCAAAGCGATAAGAACCGCTGGCTTTGATCCATTTGCCTTCCTTATTTTCTTTGAGTTTATCCCTTGTAAAATAATTGTTCTCAAATATCTTGATCAAAATGGCGTTGTCTTCATCTTTAAGATAGATCGTCTGGATCAACTTGCCGTTTTTGGTCGTGACCTCTTCGACCTTAAAGATCTCCCCCTCGATTGCGATATGATCCATCGTATCGGTAAGATCATCGATCTTTAAAAGCTTGTAGTTGGCTGTGTTTTTAGCTTTTCGCATCTTAAAAGATGTATCTTCTACGTTTCCTTTTTTTACTTCACTTCCTCTTTGCGGTTCGATTTCGATCTCGCCCACAAAGGTCGTGTTCTCTTTTTGATAGGAAAAAGCCAATTCTTTTACATAGCCGATATTTTTAAAATATGTCTTGAGATCATCGAAGTGAACTTCATCACTTTCATAGTGTTTCTTTTGATCATAGTGTATGGTCAAAACTTCATCTTTGATTATTGGCAAGGCCGATTTAAAGGCGCATGTATCCTTAGAGTAATCCTTGAGATAAGCCGTTATTTCCGCTAGGGACATCCGCTGATCATTTGTCTTGATGTATAAGGTCAAGTCATGTTTCAAAAGACCTTCGAGGTAATCTTTGAGGTCATGATAGATGGCATAGGGCAAGATGTGGTCATTTTCGATCTTTAAGATGATCTCATCTCTCTTTTTTAGATAGACCGCTCCTTGTACCTTAAAACCGGAAAAACTGTCCCTTTTGTCAGCAAGTCCGTATGCATTTATAAAATCATCGATATTAAAAATCATCTTCCATCCCTTCAAAACATTCTCTGGCATCTTTCATCGCCCGGGCGACGTTAGTAGGACCCAACACACAATCACCGGCGGCATATACTCCTTTGATGCTCGTTTGATGACGATCGTCGACGACGATGCGTCCGCGCTCATCAAGTTTGACACCGATATTGACTTCCGGCACTTGACCGGTCGCAAAGACGACCAAATCGCCTTCAAGAAGCATTTCGCTTCCTTTGATATCTTCAAATCCGATCCTGCCGCTTTCATCCGTCTTCTTGGGTCTTGTCCTTACGATTTCCAAAGCAGTGACCTTTTCGGCATCTACCGCGATCCGCATAGGACTTGCATGTTCCAAGATCTTGCAACCGTCTTCTAGCGCCTCATTTATCTCGACAGGACTTGCCGGCATCTCTTTTTTCGAGCGCCGATAGACGATAGTTGTATCGATACCTAACCTCTTGAGACTTCTGGCGACATCCATAGCGCTGTTGCCGCCACCGACCACATACGCCTTTTTAAAGTCGCGATAGTGCTCTTCCCTTTTGCAGACATTGAGATCCTTTAAGACCTCTAAGGCACCCTTGGCATAATGGGCGTTTGTGAGGTTAGGGATCCTTTCTGCCGTCGCTCCAAAAGCCACTACCACCTTTTTGTATTTTTGCCGTAAATGTGCGAAAGTTTCGACATCGATATCTTGACCTTTTACAAATACGGCTCCAAGTCCACTGACTTCATCTTTGGCCATTTGGATAAATTGTCGATCGAGACGAAAGGAAGGAATCCCACTTTCAAGCGTACCGCCCATAAAATCTTCCCGGTCATAGATATCGACCCCATATCCCTTTAAAAGTAAGTATTTGCTTACGGTAAGACCGGCAGGGCCGGCTCCTAAGACAGCGACTTTCTCTTTTTTATCTTTTGACTGCCTGACATCTTCTTTGAACTGTGCCAACCACTGTTCGATCTCGTTTATTTTGACCGGTTTTGAAACCCGGTTCTTTATGCAATGGCCGACACACTGCCCTTCAAAGTTGCAGATGCGGCTGCAGATATACGGAAAAGGCGCGGTCTTCGCTAAAAGATTGCGCGCACTTTGGACATCTTCGTTTTTGAGATATTTGATGATGTCGCGGATCCGGTTATTCAAAGGACAACCCTTTTCGCATTCCGGATTCACGCAAGAAAGGCACTCCTTTACGGCAGCGATCATTTTACCAATTTCTCTAAAGCGTTCTTCGCCGCTTCTTTCTGTGCTTCTTTTTTTGATGGTCCCTGCCCCTTGCCGTAAATCAGTCCGTCGACTTTGCAGACGACCGTAAACAGCGGATCATTGCTTGGACCATCGATGCTTTCGGTCTCATAGATTATGGCTTTGCGGCTATCGGCTTGAACATACTCTTGAAGCTTTGTCTTATAATCCAGACGATCATCGAGACCATCGTCGATATGTTTCGCTATCGTGAGTTCTAAAAACTTGAAGACATTGGCAAAGTCCGTATCCAAAAAGATTGCTCCGGTCAAAGCTTCAAACATATCGGCGATAACACTGTCGCGATTGCGCCCGCCGGTCTTTTCCTCACCTTGCCCAAGTTTCAGGTAGCGATTGAAGCCGAATTCTCTGACATAGCTGGCTAAAGCTTTCTCACACACGAGATTGGCCCTTTTTACGGTCATCTTGCCCTCGGGAAGAGGCGGATCAAGATGATACAGTTTTACGGATATCCAGATCTGCAATACCGCATCGCCCATGAATTCTAGGCGTTCATTGTCCTTGAGATTACCTCGGTGTTCGTTGACATAGGAAGAGTGCACAAAAGCTTGTTCGATAAGTTTCTTATTATGATAGCGAATGCCGTTGTCATCTAAAAAATCAAAAATACTCATAGAGATATTATACACCCTTGATAAGACTATCTTGAATACTTTCTTGGACTTTCGCAAGAATGTCTTTGTATCTTTTGTCCTGACTTTTGGCAATGATCAGGCGCGCATCCTTTTGTGCCGCTTCAATGAAGACTCGGTCCGTTAAAATGTTGCCAAGGATAAATGAAGGAAGACCGCTTTGCCTTGTACCCAAAAGATCGCCGGGACCACGAAGTTTAAGATCTTCCTGGGCGATCTTAAAGCCGTCGTTTGTATCGACCAGGACCTTTAGTCGTCTTTGGACATCGTCGCCGGGATCGTCTACCAACATATAGAATTTGCCCCTATAGATCGATCTTTGGATTCTGCCTCTTAACTGATGAAGCTGGCTCAGACCGAACCTTTCGGCATTATAGACGACCATACAGGTCGCATTTTTGACATTCACGCCGACTTCGACCACCGTTGTCGTCACTAAGATCTGGATCCGATTATTCGCAAAATCAGCCATGACCTGTTCTTTTTCCTGACTTGTGAGTTTGCCGTGTAAAAGACCGACTTCGTATGGTTTAAAGACTTCTTTGCACTCTTCAAAGATGCTCGTCGCATCGATGGTGCCGCTGGCATTTTTATCGATTGCCGAAGCGATTATATAGATCTGACGACCTTCTTTTAAGATCGCAAAAAGCTCGGGGATTATCGTTTTAATACTGTTTTCCATCAAGAGGAAAGTGTCGGCGCCTTTGCGGCCCTCGGGCATGGATACGATTGAAGATATGGCCATGTCGCCATAAAGAGCACTGGCTAAAGTTCGCGGTATCGGGGTCGCACTCATTAATAAAAAGTCGACATTTTCCCCTTTCGCTAAAAGTTTTCGGCGCTGGTTTACCCCAAAGCGCTGCTGTTCATCGGTTATGACAAGTCCCAGATCTTTGATCTTGACATCTTCTGAAAATAGGGCATGCGTCCCAACCAGAATATCGATCTCTTTTCTTTGCAGTTTAGCCATTATTTCTTTCTTGTTTTTGGTGGAGCTGCAAAGCAGTTCACTCTTGACACCAAGCGGTCCTAAAAGCTCCTTTATGTTTTCAAAGTGCTGTTTTGCCAAGATCTCCGTTGGCGCCATAAAAGCACCCATGTATCCCGAAAGATAGTTGGCGTAAAGAGCGATCATGGCAACGATCGTCTTGCCGCTTCCGACATCTCCCTGAACAAGTCTTGTCATGACCTCGCTGCTCTTAAGATCGATAAGGATCTCCTTTATCGTCTGCAGCTGATCTTTGGTCAGGGTAAACTTTAAAGAAGCGATCAGTTCATTGATCTTTTCGATATCAAATACCTTGGCTTGTTTTTTGGCCTGCGGCCCATCTTTCAGATAAAGGGCCAAATAAAAAGTCAAGAATTCTTCATACTTTAAACGGCTCAGGGCCTTTTTGTACATCTCGATATCCGATGGATGATGGATGGCTCTGAGCGCCTCTTCGCGATCTATCAGATGGTGCGTCTTTTTTAAATCTTCAGGGAGCGTATCCTTTATCTTGCCCTTCATCTTTACTAAGACGGCATTTATCAGACCCTTGATGTCTTTTTGCGTCACGTCTTCCTTTAAGGCGTAAACCGGAATTATGCCCAAGACTTCCTTGGGATCCTTATTCAAATAATAGTTTATGACATTGATGCGGTTTTGGCCTTCAACTGTTCCGATCACGACGAGCTTTTGTCCTTTTTTCAGGTTTTTTGCCCAGGGTCTGTTAAAGATCGTACAATTGATCTCGTCACCGTTTTGGTTTAGACATTTAAAACGAACGACGCTCCTGGCTTTAGCAAAATGATAAAAGACCGGCGTCATCGTGATCTCGCCTTTAAAACAGATGCGCGCTCCTTTGATATAGTCTTCACGTTTATTCAGAAAATTTACATCGTAACGACTCGGGTAGTAATGCAAGATATCATCTACACTCACAAAACCCAATTTCGTACAGATCTCTTGCCGTTTCGCTGTTAATTTAAGATCACCGATCGGTTGCATAAGTACTATTAGTTTATCACAAAAAAGCGATAGCTCATTGAACTATCGCCGCTATTTATTCGATTCCCACAAGATAACTGTAGACCGGCTGATCACCCTTTACGATATCCATCTCTAAATCGCTCACCGCTTGGACGTGCTCTTGGATTGTCTTGATCTCATCGTCCGTCGCATCTTCGCCAGCGATCAAAGTGATTATCTCCGCATCATCTTGGGCGATCATCTTGTCGATCAGATCAAAGACGACCTGCATCTTATCGACTTTACTGGAGACAATCTCCTTGTTAAACATCGCGATATAATCACCTTCTTTGACCGCTACGCCGTTTAAAGTCGTATCCTTTATGGCATAAGTCACTGATCCGGATTTGATGTTGGCGATCTCCTCTTCCATCTCCCTTAAGTTGTCCTCAAGCTCACCCTCAGGGTTGAAAAGACTGAGGCAGGCAAGACCTTCAACGATCGTCACCGATTTGACGATATGGATGTCAAGATCGCTTCTGAGACTTGCTGCCTGGCTGGCTGCCAGAACGATATTTGAGTTGTTTGGCAAGATCAGGATATGGTCACAATCGAGCTTATCGATCTCTTCTAAAAAGCTTTCCGTTGACGGATTCATCGTCTGGCCGCCGCTGATGACCACATCAGCTCTGAGCGATTTAAAGGTCTCGATAAGACCTTTACCGGCCGCAACGGCAATGACACCATACTTCTTATGTTCTCTTACGACTTCTTTTTCCTTTTCCAAAGCTGTATGCTGCTCTTGCATATTTTCGATCTTGAGTTTGATAAATTCACCGTATCTTTGGGCAATATTTAAGGCGTCACCCGGCTTCAAAGTGTGAACATGCACCTTTACAAGATCCTCGTCTTTGACAACGACCAGTGAATTGCCGATCGCTGCCAGCTTGTTTTTAAGACGATCTTCATTGAAATCTTTGTACTCTTCCTTTAAACGGATGATGTATTCCGTGCAATAGCCAAATTCATCGCTGCCAAGTTCGAGGGCAGCATTTCGATTTTGGGTCTCATTACTCTTTTGCGCAATGACCGGGTCACCGTCAAGTGCCCTTTTCATGCCTTCAAGGATGATCACAAGACCGCTGCCGCCGCTATCGACGACACCGACTTCTTTGAGCACCGGCAAAAGATCGGGCGTATGTTCCAAAGACTCTTTAGCATAGCCGATTAGCTTTTCAAAATAATCTTCGATACTTATACCTTCATTTTCTTCCAGATAATGTTTCGCATACCAGCTCGCTTCTCTGATAACCGTCAAGATCGTTCCTTCTACCGGCTTCATTATCGCTTTATAGGCGACCTTGGCTCCGTTTTCAAAAGCCTCAGCCAGCTCATTTACATCGATCTCAGCTTTTGTATCGACGCTTTTATAGATACCGCGAAAGATCTGCGAGGTGATGACGCCGCTGTTGCCTCTGGCTCCCATAAGCAGTCCCTTAGAAAGACCCTTTAAAACAGCACCACAGCTTTTATCATCTGCGACCTTAAACGCATCCCTTACGCCGCTATCAAAAGTCATAGCCATATTCGTGCCTGTGTCACCATCCGGTACCGGAAAGACATTGAGGGCATCGATGGCCTTTTTATTGTTTGCAAGGTTGTTGTTGCCGCTTTCCAGCATCTTCAACAGTAAAGTTCCATTCAGTCTTTCCATTACTTGATCACCTGTATTCCCTGAACATAGACGTTTACTGCCTTAACATCGATATTCAAAGCCTTTTCTAAAGTATATTTTACCCGTTTTTGGATCTCATTTATCACTTCGGTAACCTTGATGCCGTAAGATATGACGACATAGAGGTCGATCTCAATACCTTCTTCGACATTTCTGACGATCACCCCTTTTGCATAGTTCTCTTTTTTGAGCAGTTCCAAAAAACCGTCTTTGATTATTTTGCGGCTGGTCATAGCCACGACCCCATAACACTCGATAACAGCACTGCCGGTAAGATTGGCGACGGCTTCATCGGTAATATTGATACTGCCAAGACTTGTACTTCTCTTTATAGACATCTCATCACTCCTTTAACCTCAATATTATAAACCATTATGGCTGTAAACCTCAATTTTCTTCATCATCAGCATCCGTATCATAGATCTCTTCGACCGTTTCATCAGCGATGACTTCTTCCTGATCATCTTTTTCTTCATCGTCCGCACTTGACCAATATGGACAGGCACTGGTATAACCACTGTTTGTCACTTCGTCGAGAAATATACATACCGGACCTTCTTCATCGGCGATATTGGCTTCGATCGAAGGATAGTTGTTTAAAAGTTCAAGTCCGTAATAGGATACATAGACGTAATTGCCGCTTCGCATGACGAGCTCCATCATCCGCTCATCATAAGAGAAAGGATAGGCATGGATCTCGGAGATCTCACCGATCAGGTCATCATCGACATTTTTAAATCCTCTGGCAATCTCACCGATCTCATCGACATCATACCCCTCAAGCAAAGGAACCATACTTATGAGGTCGTAATACTCTTTTTCAAGCGGTATCCTCTCTCCGTCCTCATCGATCAGGTAAGGTTCATCATCATAAGTATAAGCGATGATCTTTTTCTCTTCGATATCTAAAGCTATGACGTTGTGATCGAGATGCCAAGCTTTGACATCTTTGATTAAAGGATCTTTAGCGATAGCACCTTCGATTAGATTGTCAAAGACAAAATAGTACAGATCGTCATCATCAATACCTGAAAGTAAACGGTAATGATCATCGTCAAGATAATAATTGCCCCTGACCGCTACTCTGTAGACCTTCGCAGAGGGCAAAAAGACATAGATCGCGAAAACGATGATCAGCGAGATCAGGATACCGACGATAAAAAGACGATTGCGCATGCCTAAAAGTTTCGTCTTCATCCGAACTTTTTTGCGTTTATTCAAAAGATAGTTTTTATCGATGATATCTTCTCTTTCCTCTAACAATTGAACAACTCCACTTCCATGGTCAGATCGACATTATAGACGTCTTTTACCCGATCTTTGATATAGTTGCTGGTACTGATAAAATCCGCAGCCGTCGCCTCATCGACATTGAGGAGCCAATTGGGATGTTTACCGGAGACTTCGATTCCCTTATAGCGATATCCCCGAAGACCGACACCGTCGATAAAACGCCAAGCGTAATCGCTGTCCGGATTTTTAAAACAGGAGCCGACACTGGGCTTATCGAGCGGTTGTGTATTGCGACGCCGTTGGAGACGATCGGCCATCAGGGCTTTGATCTCTTCGCGGTCAGCTTTTTGGACCTTGAGCTTGCATGCTACGATCACCCAATCCGGATGTTCATGAAAGATCGAATGTCTGTACGAAAAATCACACTCTTCATTGCTCATCCAGACAAATTCTGAATCTCTGAGCACCAAGACGCTAAAGATGACATCCTTCATCTCCTTTTTATAAGCTCCGGCGTTCATGTAGATGAGGCCGCCGAAAGTTCCCGGGATCCCGCTTGCAAATTCAAGACCGGAAAGTCCCTGTGTCGCCAGCATATTGGCAAAGCGGGGGACGACCATTCCCGATTCGACATATAAAAGACCATCTTCATCAAATTCGTAGTGATCCAAATGTTCAAGCTTGATGATACAACCGTCATACGGATCATCACCACACACCAGATTTGATCCTCTACCAAAGACTTTAAAAGGAATACCCTCTTCTTTTAAATAAGTAACTATGAGTCGTAAACGATTCGAATCGAAAGGAGAGACCAGATACTTTATCGGTCCGCCGATCCTGATCGTCGTTATCTGTCTGAAATTGGCATCTAATCTGAGATCGCCATGTGACGATAAAAAATTTACTGTTTCCATAATTCCTCGATTCTATCAGCTATATCATCCAAGACCTTGTCGTTGTTCAACAAGCGGGCGTTGTGACGAAGTCTTTTTAAAGTCTCCTCGTCATGTAAGGTGCTCTCGATGACCTCTTTTAAGCGTTTGGGAGTAAGATCTTTCTCTTCGATAATCTTTGCCGCATCCTTTTTAACAAGTGCCATGGCATTGTAATACTGATGATTGTTGGGTACATATGGCGAAGGGATCAAGATGCTGGCGACACCTAAAGCGACGATCTCGGCCAAAGTCGTTGCCCCGGATCGCGATATTAAAAGATCACAGCTCTTCATCATCAAAGCACCGTCGACCTTCTCAACGATCTTGATCTTATCGGTACCATGGCCCAAAGCCAAGCGGTAATGTTTGGTGCCGGTTGCGTAAATGATCTGGTAGTCCTGCTTGCCATCAAGGCTGTCGAAATACTCCAAAAAGATCTTTTGCACACTTTCACTGCCCAGACTTCCCAAAAACATGAGCACCGTCTTTTTAGCCTTATCAAGGCCATACTCACTGAGCTTGTCGCGGTCTTCTTTAACACTAACAGCGACACTGCTCTGCGGGTTGCCCAAACATACCTTTTGCGGATTTTTAAATTGATCTAAACTGTTTTCGTAAGATACGATGATGAGATCAGCTCTTTTGTCTAGCAGTCTATTGGCTCTGCCGACAAAACTGTTCTGTTCGTGGATGACGATCTTGATCTTAAGACTCTTTGCAGCCAAGACGACCGGAACACTTATATAGTTGCCAAAGCCGATGACAAGATCGACAGCATTCGCTTTCAGGATCTTTTTAGCCTTAAAATAACCATCTGCGATCGAAAAAAGGCTCTTGAATTTCTGGATGATGCCGCCTCTTGTCGTCTTGATGTCAAGACCGATGAAGCGATAACCGCTTTTGGGTATGACATCTTTCTCCATGCGATCCAAAGACCCGATAAAAAGCAGATCGTGACCTCTTTTTTGCAGTTCTTTGGCTAAGGTAAGGGCCGGGTAGATATGACCGCCGCTTCCTCCTGTTACGATAACTATTTTCATTCCGTCCCCTATTCTACCATTTTATCCGGTTCAGTGATCACCTTTTCACCCTCGACCATGACCTTCTCGTTTATGGAAAGCGGTAAATGGGCACAGACAACATAAGTTATGATCGGAGCGATTATAAGGGCGATCAAAATAAAGACGATGAGTTTTATTGTCATATTGAAGGTAAACATTTCGATCACAAAATTACTGACTGCCCAAAGGATGATTACTAAAAAGGTATCGATGATGATCACTGAAAGAAGATAGGATAACTTTTTCATAGTCAAATCATAACACATTCACTATCCTTTTGGTTATAATAACCATATGAAACAGTTGATTATTATCGGAGCCGGGCCCGCCGGAATAAGTGCGGCCCTCTATGCTAAAAGAGCGAATATCGATGTCTTGGTCATCTATATGGACAAGAGTTCCCTTCTTATGGCCAAAGAGATCGAAAACTATTACGGTATTGAATCGATAAGCGGCAAAGAACTCTTTGAAACGGGTCTTCGTCAAGCTGAAAGGTTAGGGATCGAACTTGTCAAAGATGAGGTCATCTCCCTTGGCTATTCAGATGCCTATGAGGTCATCACCAAAAACAACACCTACAAAACAAAGGCTCTGATCTTGGCAAATGGCGCTTATCGCAACATCCCGCCTGTCAAAGGTGTCAAGGAATATGAAGGCTTGGGCGTCTCTTATTGTGCTGTATGCGATGGTTTTTTCTATCGGCAAAAAGTCGTTGCCGTCTTAGGTAATGGCGCTTATGCCTATCACGAAGCCGAATATCTTAAAAACTTAGCCAAAGAAGTCATCATCCTCACAAACGGTAAAGAAATAAGCGAAGAAAAATTGAAAGAATTCAAAGTAATTCAAGACAAGATCGAAACTGTCGGTGGTGATGGCAAGCTTGAGTTTGTAAGCTTTAAAGATCAAAGGTTAGCGATCGATGGTCTCTTTGTCGCCTTAGGCACAGCCGGCAGCGCCGACTTGGCCCGAAAGATCGGCATCATGGTCGATGAAAACAACAAGATCGTCACCGATGAAAACATGCGTACCAATGTACCACTGATCTACGCCGTCGGCGATACGACAAAAGGTCTTCTTCAAGTAGCTAAAGCCGTCTATGAAGGCGCTCTGGCAGCGACTGATGTCATAAACCGTTTAAGAGAGCATTAATCTGTATCTAGCAAAAGACCGCAAACAGTGTTATTGCGGTCTTTTTTTTAATGTTTATAAGTTCTGTTTCGGATCACTTCATAAAGCATGATCCCGCAAGCTACAGAGGCGTTTAAGGAATTCACATGACCAAAAAGCGGCATTTTGACCAATCGGTCACACTCCTTGGCTACAAGTCTTGAGATCCCTTTTCCCTCAGAGCCGATGACGATGACGGTATTCATGTCATAGTCGATATCGCTGTAAAGTTCTTGACCTGAAGCATCGGTGCCGACGACCCAATAATTGTGCTCCTTAAGCTTTTTAAGCGTCTCAGTGAGATTTGTCACTTCAACGACCTTTACATATTCCAAGGCTCCGCTTGCCACTTTGAAAACGGTCGGCGTTATATGGACACTTCGATCTTTGCGGTAGATTATCCCATCGACTCCAGCACAATCACAAGTCCTGATTATCGCTCCGAGATTTTGCGGATCTTCAAGCCCGTCCAACATGACGATCAGTCCGTTTTCTTTCTTTATGATGTCTTCAAGATCATAAAGATCATACGCAAACGTTTTACAGACGACGCCCTGATGATTGCCACCGCCCGTAAGCTTATCGAGTTCTTGGCGCTTTTTGACGATATAATCGATCTTGGCCTTTTTACAAACGGCGATATAAGGTGATCCCGCAAGACAGTAAAGTTCTTGAACTCTGTTAGACTTCAGTGCCTCATTGACACTGTTTTTCCCCCATACAAGCTCACTCATAGTATTATCGCAAACATCTCCTTCAATCTTTCTTGATCTGTGTAGTAAAGATAACCGCAGACTGCTTCTAAACCGCTGGCAATACTGTAATCGATGAGATTGCCGTTTTTGGGGATATGGTTGATCGCATTGCGGCCTTTGCGGAAGATCGCCATCTCTTCTTCGTTTAAAAACCCTCTTTGGAGCAATTTGCCATAGGCCTCTTTTTGTCCTTTGGCACTGACATAGCGGATCGATGCCTCTTGCAGTTGTTTGGCCTTGTTTATACCTTGGCGCAGACAGTAGTCTCTCACAAAAAGACTGTAGACAGCATCGCCGATAAAACTTAAAGAAACACCGTTTAGAAGTTCGACCTTATTCAAAGGATGCCTCTTTCTTTTAAAGTATCGCGATAGGTGTCAGCCAAGTCAAAATCTTTTTTCGCTTTAGCTTCTTGCCAAGCGTCATAGATCTCTCTGTCTTCTTTGCTTAAAGTCAGGCGCTTATATCTGATGCCTAAGACATCCAGCATCTTTTCAAGACTTGTCACATGTCTTGACAGATCCTCAAGGTCGACATCTTTGGCGCGTACTTGCTGATTTATGACCTTGACGATCTCAAAGATGACGCTGTAGGCATTTGGCGTATTGAGGTCATCCTGCATCGCCTCTAAGAAGCGGTCATAATACGTATTCGTCTTCGATTGTGCTTTGACATCGCTCAATTCAAGTTTCAGTTGCGCTTGTTTTAAAGAAGTGAGGACCCTGTTTAGCTCCGTCTCACTGTTTTTGATAACTTCATCGGAAATATTGACATCCTGACGATAATGGGCACTTAAAAGTAACCATCTGACGACCATGGGATCACACTCACTCATGACATCTTTGGCACACATGATGTTACCCAAGGACTTGCTCATCTTGACCCCTTCGATATCGATCATGCCGTTGTGCATCCAATAGTTGGCAAGATCGCTATGGTACAGAGCTTGGGCTTGCGCTCTTTCATTTTCGTGGTGCGGAAAGCGCAGATCCTTACCTCCGCCTTGGATATCGATGACATCGCCGAGTTCTTTGTGGATCCTGACCACGCCCTCTGTATGCCACCCCGGACGGCCCAGTGAATACTTGCTCGGCCATTTAATGCCCTCATCGGTCTTTTTCCAAAGCACGAAATCAAGAGGTGATTCCTTCTTAGCATTCTCTTCGATCCTGGCGCCGGCTTTGAGATCATCTAAGATCTGATTTGAAAGCGATCCGTAATCTTTGATCGTCGACGTCCTAAAAAACACATCACCATCGACTTCATAAGCGTAACCGTTTAGCACCAATTCGTCGATAAAAGCGATGATGTCATCCATCGTCTGCGTGACTCTTGGCGTCTTGTAGAGTTCTTCGGTATTTAAAAGCTTGCGAATATCCTCAACTCTTTTGATCATCTCGTCGGTAAGTTCAAGTTCGCTGATCCCTCTTTTTTTAGCTTCGGCAATGATCTTGTCATCGACATCGGTATAGTTTGAGACGTATTTGACATCATAGCCCAAAGCTTCAAACAGTCTTCTCAGGGTATCAAAGACGACCATTGGCCGCGTATTGCCGATGTGGATGTCACTGTAGACTGTCGGCCCACAGACATACATCTTGACTTCCCCTTCTTTGATCGGCTTAAATTCTTCAAGTTTCAGTGTCTTGGTATTGTATATCTTCATCCTAACTCTCCTTTTTGTAAAGCTTAGCAAAGTGGAACATGTCGATAAGCTTCGTCTTATATTTTATCGATAATCCGCCAAGGGTACTGATGATCATCGCCCCTAAAGCATCGACAAAGAGGTCGGTCATCGTATCCTGCAGCGCCGCTCTGCCGATGAGTTTTGTCCCGTCTTCCAACATGAACTTTTGCATATTGAGGCCCAAAAGCCCGTCAAACAGATACTCGTAAAACTCCCACATGACACCCATCGTCACCGCGAAACAAAAGGCAAACAAACCGACAAAAAACGGCGAGAGATTGATCGGTATCTTTTCGGTATTGTTCAAAAGTGTAACAATACTGAAGCCCAAAGATCCCAACATCGCTCCGGATATGGTGTGCAGGATATCATCCCAATTTGGGACCGTATAGTAAAAGTTTTGGACTTCACCTAAGTATATCGCACAATACAAAAAGATGATATAGATGATGACCATTGGTGAGGGCACATCTCTTTTTATCTTCCTTTCAAGGATATCCGGAAGGTGCAGTGCCAAGATGCCGAGCAGACATTGGACAAACATCAGCGTATAGCTGCTTTTAGTCCGGATGTTCGGATCGTCACTGATCGCCGGAGCCTGATAGATCCTCAAGATGATATAACCAATGGACAGGACCAGCGTAATGAGGGTCGCATAGTACAGAAAGATCTCAAATTTCGTCTTTTTCATCTTTATCCTCTTTTAAATAATGTGCATATATGCAGTCTTTGATCTTTACCTCAAAGTTGTATTCCTTGCTGACTAAGATATCATCCGGCCCGATAAGTCCGTTAAGGATAGCTTCGATGACTTCCTCTTCGCTCAAAAAAAGCGAGCTGGGCCGATCTTTTATTTGCCACACCTTCATATCATTCCACCACCTTGCAATAGTAATATGTGATCTTGCGTTCTAAGAGATCCTTAAGCGTCAGAGTCTCGTAGTCTTCGATCCCTTCGATCGCGATGACTTCCTCTTCACCATCACAGATGATACTGGGATTTTCTACCGGTTGAATGTTTGCGCTGTCGACACCAAAACTTTCAAGATAGCTTTCAAGCGCACTACGACTCTTGCCAGTAAGTTTATCGAGCGTAAACGGTATATCCTCGTCCTCAGGCACTTCCTTTGGCCTTTCGTAGTAGCGATAATTGATGATATTTGGGGCACTGTTTTCATAGCGATCATCGCCGATGGCCACGATCTGGATCGTATACTCTTCACCATCGCTGAAGCGATCAAGCGGGATCCTAAACTCTGTCGTGTTCTCATTTACGGCAATACCGATACCGGCATCGATCGTCAACTGGTAAGATGTCGCATGTGCTACCGAATCAAAAGTTATGATAAGGTCGGTGTCATCATAAACGACACGGACATTACTGACTTGCGCAAGGGTCAACATCTGCGACTGTTCTACTTCAAACTGATCGTAAGTATTATTGCCGACGCCTTTGATCTCATCTTCGATCAGAGCTACAAGATAATCGCTGCCGGCGGCAATTGATCGCACATTCTCCCAAGACGACACCTCTTCGGTGATCTTGTTGTTCTCGGCGATATCGATGCTGACTTTACCATCACTGTCAAGAGCGGCAATAAAATCATCACCGCAAGCTACTTCGATGACATTTTTAAATAAGAGTGAGCCATCGAATCGCGTGCCGTCGCTGAAATAAGTCACATGGCCCGTATCATCGACAAAAGCACTGACCTTTGTCGAGATGTCCATATCGATTAAACCGTCAAGCTTATCGAGTTCATCCTTACCTAAAAACGACCCATAGCCTTCAATACTGCCATCACTTTTCTTGACGACTGTAGCATTGTCATCGGCAAAGATATCGACGACATCTTTTAATCCGTCGGCATCACACTGTCCGAGCTCATTGCTGCCGATGCAGGTAACAGTACCTTTACTGTCAAGAGCGACGATATGGCTGTTTCCGGCTTCGATCTTGACGATGGAGTGCAATTCATCGATCTTGGCAGCTACACTTTTGACAAGGCCGCTTTGAGCGATTGTACCATCACTTAAAAGGGCAACCGTGAAGTTTATGCCCTCATCGATATCGACGACATCATCAAGGTCAAAATCCAATTGCGAATAGGTGTTGTCCCCTTTTCCATAAGCTTTTTTATCAGTGCCGATGTAGACGACTGTCGTATCCGATGCCGCCAACGTATCGCCCGTTTGCGGATCGATCACAAGCATCAGACCCTCATCTTCCCTGTTCAGCAAAAAAAGAAACACGCCAAGCAAGACTGCAAGCAGCGGTATCGTTATGATAAAAAACTTATTTTTACTCCAAAAAGCCCTGTAGCGATCCTTTTTAGCCTGACCGCGCAAGAAATGATAGTTTTGACGATCGACATCAAATCGGCGATCGCTAAGATCGACATCTTCTTCATTTACAAACAGAGTCTTAAAAGGGATCTTATAAAGACGACTCAGAGCCTTGATCTCAGAGTAACTCGGCATGGAATTACCATTTTCATAGTGCATGTATCGCAAAGTATCGATATCTAAGATATCAGCAATATAGCTCTGTGAATAACCATAGTGTTTGCGCAAGCGCAATAACTTATCAGGCAATTTATTCATGAGACTATTATAAAGAAAACCAAGATAATAAAAAAGCCATACTTGCGTATGGCCCTTTTATATTTTTTAATTAGCGATTAAAGGTTGCTGAGGTATTTGATAGTTCTTACCATCTGGGTTGTGTAAGAATTTTCGTTATCGTACCAAGCTACGACCTGGACCTGATATTCATTCTCTGCAACTTTGCAAACCATTGTCTGTGTAGCATCGAAGATTGAACCATGTGTTTCACCGATGATATCGCTTGAAACGATCGGTTCTTCGTTGTAGCCGTATGATGGGCTTTCAACACTCTTCATGTAAGCATTGATCGTTTCCGGTGTAACTTCCTTATCTGTCTTAACTACTGCGACTAAGATCGTTGTTGAACCTGTAGGAACAGGAACACGCTGAGCAGAACCGATGAGTTTGCCGGCTAATTCAGGAATGACAAGACCGATAGCCTTAGCAGCACCTGTTGAGTTAGGAACGATATTGACAGCAGCAGCACGAGCTCTTCTCAGATCGCCTTTACGATGAGGTCCGTCAAGAACCATCTGGTCACCTGTATAAGCGTGAACAGTTGTCATGATACCGCTTTGGATAGGTGCAAAATCGTTGAGAGCTTTAGCCATTGGTGCTAAGCAGTTTGTTGTACATGAAGCA
>CALUZL010000090.1 GCA_944325295.1 uncultured Erysipelotrichaceae bacterium
ATCATGGTCAATGTCGGTCAGGGAACGATGCGCCGTTTGCGTGAAGATCTCTTCAGTCACATGGAGACATTGCCGATAAAGTATTTTGATACCCATGCCCATGGCGACATCATGAGTGTCTACACAAACGATGTCGATACGCTAAGACAGCTCATGTCCCAAAGCATCCCCAACTTCATAAACTCATCATTTACGATGGTATCAACTTATATATCACTGATCGTTTTGGATATCCCCTTGACGATCATCACGGCTTGTATGACCGGGGTCATGCTTTATACGATGACTAAGCTAAGCAGCAAGTCCGGCAAGTTCTTTGTCAATCAGCAAAAAAACCTCGGTGCTCTCAACGGTTATATCGAAGAGATGATGGAAGGTCAAAAGGTCGTCAAAGTATTCTGTCATGAAGAAAAAGCGATCGAAGAATTCAAACAGCTCAATGAAAACTTGCGCTCAAGTGCCGCTGAAGCCAATAAGATAGCCAACATCATGATGCCGATCAACAATAACCTCGGTAACGTTTCCTATGTTCTTTGTGCGATCTGTGGCGGTATTTTGGCCCTTGGCGGCTATACCGGTCTGACCCTTGGCACGCTTATATCGTTTTTGGCTCTAAACCGTAATGCGACACAGCCTGTCGGGCAGATGTCTCAACAGATGAACTTTATCATCATGGCTACAGCCGGTGCCGAAAGGATCTTCAAGCTTCTCGATGAGAAACCGGAAGTCGATGACGGTTATGTCGAGCTGGTCAATGTCATCGAGCACAAAGACGGTTCGATCGAAGAGACCAAAGAACATACCAATGTTTGGTATTGGAAACATCCGCACAAGGCCGATGGTACGATCACTTACACCAAACTTGAAGGCGATATCGTCTTTGATGATGTCGATTTCGGGTATACCGATGACAAGATGGTCCTTCACAACATAAAGATGTATGCAACGCCGGGCCAAAAGATCGCCTTTGTCGGATCGACCGGCGCCGGTAAGACGACGATCACTAACCTCATAAATCGTTTCTATGATATCCAAGACGGAAAGATCCGCTATGACGGCATCAATGTCAACAAGATCAAAAAGGCCGATCTAAGAAAGTCGCTGGGCATGGTCCTTCAGGATACACACCTGTTTACCGGAACCGTTATGGAAAACATCCGCTATGGCCGTCTTGACGCTTCGGATGATGAGTGTATCGCTGCTGCCAAGCTTGCCAATGCCCATGGCTTCATCAAGCGTCTTCCGGATGGCTACAATACGATTTTGACCGGTGATGGCGCTAACCTTTCGCAAGGTCAAAGACAGCTCATCGCGATCGCCAGAGCAGCAGTTGCTGATCCGCCGGTCCTCATCCTTGATGAAGCGACATCAAGTATCGATACCCGAACTGAGACCTTGGTCCAAGAGGGTATGGATTGTTTGATGAACGGCAGGACATCCTTTGTCATCGCTCACCGTTTGTCGACTGTTCGCAACGCCGATTGTATCATGGTCCTTGAAAATGGTAGGATAATCGAGCGCGGTACACATGATCAGCTGATCGAAGAAAAAGGCCGCTATTATCAACTCTACACCGGAAACAAGATCGGTGAATGATGCGAATAATTTGACATATTTCAATCCAGTTAAAAAGAGATGGCAAGTCTATTGGATAGATGATGCCATCTCTTTTTGCTATGCTCTGAGATGTTTTTAATATATGGTTTTATTAAGTTTTTATGGTCAAAAAAGGAGATCAGCAGTCTCCTTTTAAAATGGTCAGTGTTTTTTTGACACGCTCTTTTGCAACTTTGATGCCGGTCGTGTCGATCTTTTTAAAGGTCCCATGGATCTGATCGGCCTTTGTCAAAGACAAGATCTTTAAGATGTTTTCTTCGGTTATGCCGCCACCGGGCAAAAACTCGATCTTGTCGCCATAGGTATCATGATACATACCGATTCTTTTGGCAGCTTGAAGGATATCTTCGCCAGTCTCATTCATCAAAAGGATCCGATCAACACCTTCAGCGATCAGGATCTTTAAAGCTTTCTCTTTGTCTTTTATCACATCGAAAGCTTTGTGGAAGACAAGGGTCTTGTCTTTGGCGATAAGGCGCATCATTTTTAAGGCCTCGATATCGATCGTTTCATCTTCTGATAGGGCACCAAAGACTAAACCATCTGCTCCGTTTTCGATAAGTAAGCGAGCATCGGCATACATCACTTCCAGTTCTTCTTTAGAGTAGATGAAGTTATTGCCACGGCATCTGACCATACACATGATAGGTTTATCGGTATACTGTTTGGCCATCTTGAGCGTGCTGAGTGATGGGGTGAGACCACCGAGTTCTAAGGCGCAGTTGAGTTCGATCCGATCACAGTCGAGATCTTTGATGGCAATGACATCGTCGATGCTTCCACAGCACACTTCAAGTTTCGCTCTTTTCATAATGATTCTCCTATTCTTGTCTCAGGGCTTCTACAGGATCGCTGTTAGCCGCTTTTCTTGACGGTATTATACCACCGATCAGGGTCAGGACGATACTGAGAAGTATCAGGGTAATACATGGTATTAAAGGAAGTTTGGCATTTATATCGTTTGTACCGGCGATCGAGTGGATCAGGGCATTGGCCGGGATCAAGATCAATAGACTGAAACCGACACCGATGAGGCCCGACAGCAAGCCGACGATAAAGGTCTCGGCGTTGAATACCGAAGAGATATTGCACTTAGATGCACCGATAGCGCGCAAGATGCCGATCTCTTTTTTGCGCTCGAGGACACTTATATAAGTTATGACACCGATCATGATCGAGGATACGATCAAAGAGATCGAGACAAAGGCGATCAGGACATAGCTGATGACATCGATGATCGTCGTGACTGAAGACATCAGTGTTCCCACGTAATCGGTAAAGGAGATGACCTTTTCCGGGGCTTCTTTTTCCATGCGGGCGTTGTATTCGTTTAAGAAGCCGATGATCTCTTCTTTGGCTTCAAAGTCTTTGGGATAGATAGCGATACTTGAAGGTTCATCATAATCGACATAACCCAGTTTGGTGAGGTTGTTTTCATAGGAGGCACTCTCGTTTAGGATCTGTGAGCTCATGATCTCATTGAGCTTTTCTTCAGAAAGATTGAATTTAAAAGCGTTTTTGATCTTGTCGGCATCGATCTCAACGGCCTCTGGAAAGACTTCTTTTAGTTTATCTGCCGCCTTGAGCATGATGTCTTCGATACTAGAGGTTATGGCTTCTTCGATCTTGGGACTGATCTCTTTGATCAGATCGTCGATATTGTCTTGGATCGTTTCGATGACTCCGGTATCGTATAAGAGTTTTTGCATAGCCGCTTCGATCGCCCTTTGGCCATCGGCACTGTTAAAGAAGTTTTGCGTGTACTGTCTTAAGATGTCAGCCAGTTTTTCAAAGTCGATGGCAGGTGATGCCGGATCTTTGACATCATCACTGTCGCCATCTTCATCAAGTGAAGGCTCATCGGTTGGATCTGGCGTTTGGGTGGGCGATGGTTGTGGGGTTAATTCATCCATATCGATGACGATCGGATTTTCGATGCAGTATCTGACAAAGGCATCCGCTATATCCGTGACCACTTCACCGCTTTTTTGCGAAATGAGATCTGTCGATATCCCCTCAAGCAAACGATCGATGTCGATATCGACGATATCTTCAAGCCCCAGATCAAAGTCGGACATATCGATCTCTTTGATCGCTGCCTGTAAGATATCGCTGTTTAGGCCAAAGGCACTTTCAAGCATCTTCTCATCGATGCTGAAAAAGGATGACATATCGAGCTTGAGTTCTTCTTTGCTGCCAAATTCCTTGCCGGTGAAGACGTCGATGTCCTTTTGGGCGAGTTGTTTTTTTAGGATCTCACTGTCAAGAGCTTTGGCGCTGACATACTCACTCAGTTCAGGCAGATAGTTTATCCCACTTGTAAGTAAGCCGCCATCTTCTTTGGGAGCGACGATGCCGACGATCTTTAGGTCCTCACTGTTTTCAAGGACGTCCTTGAGGTATTCTTCATCGTCACTGCGGTCGATGTAGATATCGTATGTTTCATCGTACTCGTAAAGATCACTGCGATTGACGATCTTGAATGACTTGCCGATGAAATCTTCGTATCGGTAATTGCTGAAGGTCACTTCCGGACTTTCGATGTCATTGGCAAAGTCGTTTATCATATCTTTCATCTCTTGATAATCCCTCAAGTCAAGGGCATAGATGATGAAGTCTGAGACGTTGCCGTTTGCTGTGAGGACCAAAACACACTCGTCATAATTCTTTGGCCAGTGGCCGGCCTTTAGCGTGTAGTCGTCGAGGTAGAGCTTTTCATCGCTTGGCAGTTTATGAAAGATGTCAGTCGACATCATCGAAGACATCATATTGTTTGAAGAGACATTGGAACCAAGGCCGATACTGTTAAAGGAGCGGTCGGGGTGGACTTGATGGATGTCGTCAAGGTTGCTGCTGTAAATGAGCGGATCATCATCGAAGTCGTATTCGATCGCCTTGACGTATTCCTTTAGCGCATCGTTTGTTTCTAACTCTTCTTTAAGCGAGCCCAAGTCATTGCTGCCGATCTTGGCAAACATGCTGGTGATGAGCTTGCTGACGCCGATCTCATCTTCACCCTTTTGGGACAGGGCTGAATTGAGGGAATCTTGCATCATGGAAGTTATGCTGAAACTCGAGCTTTGGATCGTGAGCGGGTATTCACTCATCGTATCCTCTTCGATCGTTTGGATGTAGTCGCTGACGCCGTTTGAAAGGGCCAGTATCAGGGCGATGCCGATGATGCCGATACTGCCGGCAAATGACGTTAAAAAAGTCCGCGCTTTCTTTGTCTTGAGGTTTGAAAAGGAAAGCGAAAGGGCGGTAAGAAAGGACATCGAAGCTTTGCCTAGACGGTCGTGGCGCACTTCGCTTTCGCTTGGCACTTGGTAGGGATCACTGTCACTTACGATATCGCCGTCTTTAAGCTCGACGATCCTTGTCGCATACTGATAAGCCAGGTCGGGATTGTGAGTGACCATGATGACCAAGCGATCTTTGGCGACCTCTTTTAAAAGATCCATGACCTGGATCGAAGTATTGGAATCAAGAGCTCCGGTGGGCTCATCTGCCAAAAGGATGCGGGGATCATTGACTAAGGCCCGGGCGATAGCCACTCTTTGCATCTGACCGCCGGACAACTGGTTTGGTTTTTTGTGAGCTTGCTCTTTAAGGCCGACGCTTTCAAGAGCCGCCAGAGCCTTATCTCTTCTTTGTGCTTTGGGGTTACCGCTTATCGTCAGGGCCAGTTCGACATTGGCCAAGATCGTTTGGTGCATGATGAGATTGTAGCTTTGAAAGATAAAGCCGATCGTATGGTTGCGGTAAGCATCCCAATCTTTATCCTTGTATTTTTTAGTCGAGATATTGTCGATTATAAGATCGCCGCTGTCATAAGAGTCTAGGCCACCGATAATGTTTAAAAGGGTCGTCTTGCCACTGCCCGATGGCCCCAAGATCGCTACAAATTCATTGTCGCGGAAATTGAGAGAGACACTGTTTAGGGCTTTTTGGACAAGTGAGCCGGTACGATATTCTTTTTTTAGGTCATGAAGTTCTAACATAAAAGTTATTCTAGCACGGAAATGTTGATTTTGAGCGCTTATTTATGTCATATCTCTGGCATGAATATGACGTGATAGCGCTTAAACACCTTTGTATATTAATGGTATGCGCGATGAAGTAGTGATCATGGAGATGATAAGAAGAGGCGACGACGACGGTTTTCGCTATATCTCTGATATTTATTCACCGATGATAAGGGGGATCATCAGAAAAGTCTATGTCAAGACCGGTGATTTTCGTCTTGACTACGACGATCTTTATCAAGAAGGTTTGCTGGCACTGAGCCGGGCCGTCAGGCTATTTGATCAAAACGGACAGGGAAGCATCGATCGTTACGTCTATGTCGCCGTTAAACGTAGTATCATCCGCAAGGCTGTCTACTATCGAAAGCTCTATGAGCACGAGCAGTTATCGCTAGATCGTGATATCTTTACTGATTCCAGCATCCTTTTTCTCAACAGTGCCCGTTCGATTGAAGATCCCAAAAACCGCTTTCGACTAAAGGAGTTGAAGAAAGCACTGCTTGCGCTGTTTGAAAGTCTCGATCCGCTTGAAAAAGAGATCTTACAGCTTAAAAGAGAAGGTCACTCTTATCGGGATATCGCCGATCTTTTAGGATGCAGTACAAAAAAGATCGATAATCTCTTGCAAAAGGTCAGAAAAAAGATCCGCAAGGTCTGTGAAGGTTACTACTGACCAAAATGATGTGGTACACTGATAACTGTTGATCAGGTATTTTTTGAATATCGTTGTGATATACGCTTAAAATAACTAAAAATAATAAAAAAAGAAGAAAAATAATGGAAAAAAGCTTGTCTATATTTTTGTCATGAAGTATAATATTCGGGCACTTGCAAAGAAGTGGGAGGTTGCCGGCACACTGAAACCTGTGTACTGTGTGATAACCGGGGAATTCACATGGAGCAAGTAATCTACAGTTAGATTAGTGAAATGAAGGAGGAAGATTTCATGGCAAAAAATAACGTAAGAATCAAGTTAAAAGCTTACGAACACAGATCTTTGGATGCAGCGACGGAAAAGATCGTCAAAGCAGCTGAAGACACCGGTGTCAAAAAAGTCATCGGTCCGATCCCATTACCGACAGAAAAGCAGATCATCACTGTTTTAAGAGCGGTACACAAGTACAAGGATTCGCGTGAACAGTTCGAGATCAGGACACACAAACGTCTGGTCGAGATCATCGGTCCGAGTGCTAAGACGATCGACGCTTTGAGCCGTTTAGAATTACCAAGCGGTGTCGACATCGAGATCAAATTATAAATATAGAAAGGTGACATTATGAAAGGAATACTTGGTAGAAAATTAGGTATGACTCAGGTATTTACCGCTGAAGGTAATCTTATTCCGGTCACGGTAGTCGAATGTGAACCTAATGTCGTTTTACAGAAAAAGACAGTCGAGACAGATGGCTATGATGCGATCCAGCTCGGTATCGAAGACATCAAGGAATCACGCGCAACCAAACCTGAATTGGGTCATGCAAAGAAGGCTAATACTGCCGCTAAGAAATTCATCAAAGAGATCAGAAGTGAAGATATGATGAGCTATGAAGTCGGCAGCGAGGTCAAAGTTGATATCTTTTCCGCTGGTGACATCGTTGATGTGACCGGAACTTCAA
>CALUZL010000091.1 GCA_944325295.1 uncultured Erysipelotrichaceae bacterium
ACCGATGTCGTCAACCGTTACAATCGTTATGACTACGTCTATGCGGCCGATAACGGCACGGTCATCACCAATTCTTATGACAGCATCAGCGGTAACTACATCGTCATCGATCACAATAACGGTTTCCAGACATACTATGGACATATGATGGAACCGTCACCTTTAAAAGTCGGCGACACCGTCATGAAAGGGGATGTGGTCGGTCAGATCGGAACGACCGGCGATGTGACCGGACCGCATGTCCATGTTGAGATCAGGGTAGATGGTGTAAAAGTCGACCCCTGTATCTATATGAATTGTGAGGCGATAGAATGATCAGACAGAGAACATTATGGTTAGCGATAATCATCCTTTGTGTTTGGAACATCGTCCTTTCGGTGATCCTCTATGAAGAATCAAAAGAGGCGACACAGGGGGTAATAAACAACACGACCGTCATTGAAAATGAGGTCAATGGCTTTTCGACGGATCTCACTAAGATCGTCAAAACCGCTAAGGCGTCGACAGTGACGATCGATACCGGCCTTATGCAGGGAACAGGAGTGATCGTCAGACAAGATGGTCAAAAGGTCTATATCGCGACCAGCTATCACATCGTTGAAAATACCACGATGATCCAAGTCACGCTTGATAACTACTTAGCTATGAACGCCACGATGATCGGCCATGATCCGGTGTGTGATGTAGCAGTTTTACTGATCGAAGTCGACTATCAGACGACACCGATCACCTTTGGTGACAGTGCCCTTTTGCAAGATGGCGAATTTGTCTTGGCGATCGGCAGTCCTTTAGGCATCGATTATCGCGGATCTTTAAGTTTTGGGATCGTTTCCAGCAAAGACAGGATCTTAGATCTGATCGTTGCCGACCACTCTTACTTTATCCAAATGATCCAAAGCGATATCCGTTTAAACAGCGGCAATTCCGGCGGTCCGCTTTTGAATATGGCTGGAGAACTTGTCGGACTTAATACGCTGGTCGTAAAAAGCGATGATGCCGGGGGTTTGAGTTTTTCACTTACCGCCAACGAACTTGCCCATATCGTCGATTCGCTGATAGCTAACGGCGAAGTCGTAAAACGGGATCTTGGCATCAGTGTCGTCGCTTTAAAAGAGATGGCAAATTATCAAAAGTCGACTTTAGGCATCGACCTTAGCCAGACATCGGGACTTTATGTGAGTGATATGAAGAGCGATTTTATCGGCGCCAATATCGGCATCCATATCGGTGATGTCATCATTTCGATCAATGATATTCCCATGTCGACGCTCGAAGATCTCATCGATCAGGAGTACTTGAGTACCGATGTGATGCGCTTAGAGATCTTGCGCGATGGTCAGATCATAGAACTTGAAGGCAGTTTTGTAAACGAAGATGATCAAACTGATAGCGGTAGGTAAGATCAAGGCGGCTGAACTGAGTCGGCTTTGTGACGATTATCAAAAAAGAATAAACCATTATCACAAATTGGCGGTGATCGAAGTCAAAGATGAACCGATCAGCGCCAATGATTCGCCAGAACATATAAAGGACAGAGAAGGTGAGCGGATATTGGAAAAGATAAGCAGCAATGATCATGTGATCGCTCTTGATCTTTGCGGCAAGATGCAGGATTCAGTGACCTTTTCAAAAACGATCGATAAGATCCTGACTTCCAAGAATATTGTCTTTGTGATCGGCGGTTCTTTAGGACTATCCGACAAAGTCAAAAGGCGTGCCGACAGTCTTTTGAAGTTATCCGATATGACTTTTTTACATCAGATGACAAGACTTATAATTTTAGAGCAGATCTATCGCTCGTTTAAGATCCTGAACAATGAGGTCTATCATAAATAGGAGTTGCTTATGGAAGAGTATGTATTAGCTATCGATCAGGGTACGACCAGTACCCGCTTGATCCTTTTTGATCATGAACAAAAGATCGTTTTCGCCGCTCAAAAAGAGATCGAAACGATCTATCCAAGACCCGGTTGGGTACAAGAAGATGCCAATGATATCTACTTATCGGTCATTTCACTTTTGGGACAACTTTTTCAGACGACAAAGATCGACCCCAAGGCCATAAGAGCGATCGGGATCTCCAACCAGCGAGAGACTACGGTCATGTGGAACAGAAAAACGGGGATCCCTGTGACTTCAGCCATCGTTTGGCAATCGCGGCAAACGGCCGATATCGTAAAACGTTATAAGGATCGGGGGCTTGAAGAAATGATCCATCAAAAGACCGGTTTAGTCCTTGATCCCTATTTCAGTGCGACCAAGATCAGGTGGATCTATGAGAATGTGCCCGGGGTCAGTGACGATCCGGATGTGATCTTTGGAACGGTCGATACTTGGTTGGTTTGGAAATTGAGTGGCGGCGTTTCGCATGTGACTGATGTCACCAATGCCTCAAGGACGCTTCTTTTCAACATCCATACTTTAAAATGGGATGAAGAGCTTTGCGAGATCTTTGAGATACCGATGACGATATTGCCAAAGATCACCGATACCGCATGTGAGGTTGCAAGGATCGATTCGAGCATCTACGGTCTTGATTGTCCGATATGCGCTATTGTCGGTGATCAGCAAGCGGCCTTGTTTGGAGAATCCTGTTTTAAAAAGGGTGATATCAAAAACACTTACGGAACGGGCGGTTTTATCCTTTTAAATACGGATAAAGATCTGATTATCTCCGATTCCGGCTTGCTTACGACTGTTGCCTACAAGATAGGAAAAGAAGTGAAATATGCTCTGGAGGGCAGCATATTTGTTTCCGGGTCTCTGATCCAGTGGTTGCGAGATGGCCTGCATCTTTTCACACAGGCCAAAGACAGCGAGACCTTGGCTAAAAGTGTCCCGGATAATGGCGGTGTCGTCATCGTGCCGGCTTTTGTAGGTTTGGGAGCTCCTTATTGGGACGATGACTGTCGAGGAGCGATCTTTGGCCTTACAAGGGGTATAAACAGAGCACATATTGCCAGGGCTGCTTTAGAGGCTATGGCCTTTCAAGTCCTCGATTTGATCAAAGTGATGGAAAAAGAGACCGGCATGCCGATAAGAGAACTCAAAGTCGATGGCGGTGCCAGTGTCAATGATTTCCTTTTACAATTTCAAAGCGATGTCGCCAAGATCACTATCGAAAGACCGGACATAAGGGAAGCGACTGCCTTGGGGGCAGCTCGGATCGCCGGATTGACTGTCGGATTTTGGAAGATGGAAGATTTTATCGACATGCCAAAGACGCTCTATCATCCTAAAGCCGATCCCAAACAAATGGATGTTCTCTACGACAATTGGTTGAAAGCCTTAAAGTCAGCTGTTGAATTTACGAAATAACTTAAGGTTTTACGCCATAAGGTTTATAATTAAGTTATGAAGTTTAAAGATGAGCTCTTAAAGCTTAAACCTTGGCTGATCCTGATCGGTTTTGCCGGAATAGTGGCTTTAATAGTCATGAATTTTGCTGAGGTCATCCATACGACAGGACGTCTGCTCAGCTATTTGACAGTCTTTTTCTACGGGCTGATGATGGCTTACATAATCAATATTCCCATGAGCATCATTGAAAGGAACCTGAAAAAACATCTCGACGACAAGAATTTTTTCAATAAACACAGTCGGGGCATCTCACTTTTTTTGGCGGTGCTATTGGTGGTTTTTATCGTCGTGTTGTTATTTTCGATCATCGTTCCGGAGATTTTGAACTCCATCATTCGCATCATCGGCAATCTCGGGGTCTATTTCAACTCCCTGATCGGCAATATTGCAACCTTTCTTTCGTATTTGAATGTCGATATCGAATCGCTAAGTCAACTCGATCTGGAATCGTTTTTGGCAAATTTCGGGATCAACTATGCCGATATCTTGCAGCGGATAACGGATATCGTGGTCGGTACCGGAGCCGGAACGATTACGCAGCTTTTCAATATCGGCAGCTTCTTCTTTAATCTGTTTATGGGCTTTTTTATCTGCTTGTATCTTTTGGGTTCTAAAGAGATGTTTATCCGACAGGCAAAAAAAGTGATCGTCAGTCTTTTACCAAATAATGCAGCCAAAAAATCGCTCAGAGTATTTTCGGTTACTAATGAGATTTTTAAGGAATTCATCGGCGGTAAACTCATCGAGATGGTCATCGTCTGGATCATGATGTATGTCGCCCTTAAGGTCTTTGCGATTCAATATGCGACCCTTATCGCTTCACTTTGCGCCGTTGTCGTTTTGATACCGTATTTTGGCGCTTTAGTAGTGACTATAATCGCTGTCGTCTTACTTTTGTCTGTCGATCCTTTGGACGCTTTGATATTCTTTGTGATCTATCAGGTTGTACAAAACATCGATGGCAACATCATCTATCCCAAGATTATGGGCAACGCTACCGGGCTGCCGGCAGTTTGGATATTGGTCTCTGTCTTTTTCTTCGGTGGCTTGATGGGGCCTTTTGGCATGTTGGTGGCGGTACCGCTCACCGCTTGTATCTACATCTTTATAAGTGAGATAATCCGTGAACGTTTGGAAGAAAAAAAGGTCGACATCACCGAATATACGACCGATGCCGACATTTGATTCATTCTTTATCTTTTAGACTCTTTTTGATAGACTCGATTTGTTGGAGTCTATTTTTTACTTTTATCTCTGTCCCCTGATCGCTGGGATGATAATACTGGCGTCCTTTTAATTTATCCGGGAAACATTGCATGGAAGTCATGTGATATTTATAGTCGTGTGAATACTCATAATCTTTACCATAACCGAGATCTTTCATCAGCTTTGTTGGTGCATTTCGGATCTGATAGGGCACAGGCTCATCGATGGTATCCAAAGCGTCAAGGCGAGCTTTGTTGTAGGCGACTTCGAGGGCATTTGATTTAGGAGCCAATGCACAATAGGTCACGGCGTGAGTCAGATGAACATTGCATTCAGGCATCCCCAAAAAGCGACAGGCGTCATAGACGGCAATACAGATCTCTAAGGCCCGACTGTCAGCCATGCCGATATCTTCACTGGCAAAGCGCACGATCCTTCTGGCGATGAAAAGCGGATCTTCACCGGCTTCAAGCATGCGTGCCAACCAGTAAATCGCCGCGTTGACATCGCTGTTTCGCATACTCTTGTGCAAAGCACTGATGATATTGTAGTGCTCTTCACCTTTTTTGTCATAGATGAGCGATCTTCTTTGCAAGACTTGTTTGATGATATCCTCGCTCACATGGATCCCGTTTTCGTCACTTGCCGAATTGTAGACCACCATCTCTAGGGTATTAAGGGCGAAGCGGGCATCACCACCGGCAAAGTGAGCGATCGCTCTTTTTTGATCTTCGCTGATATCGATCTTAAAAGTGCCAAGGCCGCGATCATCATCGAGAGCTCTTTGGATTATCTTGTAGATGTCGTCTTCTTTAAGGGCGTTTAGCACAAAGACTTTACAGCGTGAAAGTAAAGCGCCATTGACTTCAAAAGAGGGGTTTTCCGTCGTCGCTCCGATCAGGATGATACTGCCGTTTTCAACATATGGTAAGAAGGCATCTTGTTGAGCTTTGTTGAAACGATGGATCTCGTCGACAAACAAGATCGTCTTCTGATCGAATTTGCGGCGGGTCTCAGCCTCTTTCATGACTTCTTTGATCTCTTTTATACCACTGGAAACGGCACTGAACTCCAAGAAGAAACACTTCGTCTTGGCAGCGATGATCTTGGCCAAAGTCGTCTTGCCGACACCCGGAGGCCCCCAGAAAATCATCGAATTGATCTGATCATTGGCGATGATCTGGTATAAGAGACGACCTTTATCGACGAGATTGCTCTGGCCGATAAACTCATCGAGATTTTGAGGTCGCATGCGGTCAGCCAAAGGCCTTGAGTCATTTAAAATAGTGTTCAGTGAATCACTTTTCATACCATAATTATAATATAAATGTTATAATCCGGATGGTAAAAAAGGCGATTTGAAGATCAGACGCAAGCTGATACTTTAGTTTAGTCAGAAGTTTATTGCTCACACATCGTATTCTTGTAAACGATAGTAAGGAGGTTTGATGAGAGATACACATCATTTTGCCTATTTGACATTCTTTATTGCCATCGAGATCGTCATGTCGCTGGTGCCGATGCTTGGTTTTATACCGCTTGGATTCATAAATGCCACTACACTGCACATACCGGTCATCGCTGCTGGGATCTTGCTTTCTAAAAAAGATGGGGCCATCGTCGGCTTTGTCTTTGGCCTTTTCTCCTTTTTGAAGAGTACTTTTGAGCCGAATTTGACCTCATTTCTCTTCTCACCGTTTTATGCGATCGGCTCAGTCAGCGGCAATCCTTTAAGTCTTGTCATCGCTTTTGGACCAAGGATGCTTGTAGGATATATGAGCGGTCTCATATTTGAGAGACTGAATATCAAAAGAGAAGACCTGAAAGTATTGATCAGTACCTTCATATCTTCGTTTGTGTTCAATACCGGCTTAGTTATGGCTCTTGCCTACATCCTCTTTAAAGAAGAATATGCCGAAGTCTTTAATATCGCACTAAACGGCGTCTTTGGGGTTATAATGGGAGTGGTTTTCAGCAGCGGTGTCATCGAGGCGATCGTCGCGATGATCATCGTGCTGGCTATTTATAAAGTCGGTAAAAGACTTATGAAAGGAAAAAGATGATGGAAACGATATTAGTAGGTGTCAGTGGCGGCATAGCCGTATATAAAACCGTACAGCTTGTAAGCGATCTTATCAAAAAGGGTTATGATGTCGAGGTCATAATGACAAAAAATGCGACCGAGTTTGTCGCACCACTGACTTTTTCTTCGCTGACAAAGCATGATACATATGTCGATACCTTTAATAAAAACGTACATTATGACATCAGCCATATCTCTTTGGCTAAGAAGGCCTCGCTTTTTATAATCGCACCGGCAACAGCCAACGTCATCGCCAAAGTCGCAAACGGACTGGCCGATGATATGCTGACGACGACATTTTTAGCCTGTGATTGTCCAAAGATCATCGCACCGGCAATGAACACTCACATGTACGAAAACAAAATAACCCAAGACAACATCCAAAAATGCAAAGACTATGGAATGATAGTCGTTGAACCGCAAAGCGGTCGTTTGGCTTGTGGGGACAGTGGCAAGGGCAAGCTTGCCGATGTTGAGACATTGCTCGATGCGATCGAGTGTTACAGTTATACAAACAAGTGTTTAAAGGGCAAAAGAGTCTTGGTGAGTGCCGGTCCGACGAGAGAAGATATCGATCCGGTCAGATACATCACCAACCATTCAAGCGGTAAGATGGGCTACAGTATTGCCAAAGCAGCTCGTAATATGGGAGCTGATGTCACTTTGGTGAGCGGTCCGGTATCTTTGCGAAGACCTTTTGGCATCAAAGTTATTGATGTGAAAAGTGCCAAGGAGATGCACGATGCGATCAGCACGCAAAAAGACGGGCAAGACTACATCATCATGAGCGCTGCTGTTGCCGACTATCGACCGACGATTGTAAGTGATCAAAAGATAAAAAAGGGAAGTGGTCTTAAACTCGAACTTGAAAAGACGACGGATATCCTAAAAGAACTCGGTGAAGATAAAACTTATAAACTTTGCGGGTTTGCCATGGAGACCCAGGATTTGATCGCAAATGCCCAAAAGAAGTTTAAAGAGAAAAATCTCGATCTGATGGTGGCCAATGACATAAAGGTCGAGGGTGCCGGATTTGGCTATGATACCAACGAAGTTACTCTGATCTATAACGATACGATCGAGAATTTGAAGCTCATGTCCAAAAATGAGCTGGCATATAAGATAATGTATAAGTTGATGGAGGTGTAGAGTGTTATTAGTTGTCGACATCGGAAATACGAATATAACTTTCGGTCTATATGACAAAAAAAAGCTTCTGCACTCTTATCGTTTGACTACCTGGTTTAAAAGGACCAGTGATGAGTACGGCTTTATGATCACGCACTTTCTTTTGGCGGCTTCGGTGAAGATCGAAGATATCGACGCTGTCATCGTATCTTCGGTCGTGCCAAAGATAATGCACTCCTTTAATAACAGCATTCGCCGCTATCTAAAAAAAGAACCATTAGCGGTAGGTCCTGGGATCAAAACGGGTATCAAGATCAAATACGATAACCCCAAAGAGGTCGGAGCCGACAGGATCGTCGATGCCGTGGGGGCTTTTTATACCTATGGTGGCGATATTTTGGTGATCGATTTTGGAACGGCCACGACTTTTGAATATATCGATGAGGGTGGAACATATCATGGCGGATGTATACTGCCGGGTCTTGAGATCGCCGCTCATTCACTGAGCGAGAACACAGCCAAGCTACCGGAGATCGAGATCAAACCGACAGAAAGCATTCAAGCTTCCAATACGATAGCGGCTATGCAGACAGGCATCTTTTGGGGCTATATCGGCAGTGTTGAATTTATCATCAAAAAGTTCAAGGAGGAGTTAGCCAAAGATCTGAAAGTCATTGCGACTGGCGGTCTTGGCAGGATCATCTCGGAACACACAGAATACATCGATACCTACGACCCCAACCTCACTTTTGAGGGGTTAAGATTAATCTACGAGCGAAACAGTAAGCTCTGATCGGCGTTTTTACCGAGCATTATAAACAGCCTAGATCAGGGCTGTTTTTGTTTGGTGTATAAAAAAAGAGGTACAAGCTAAGTCTTGACTGACTATGGTTTTGCACCTCTTTTGTCAAATAATTATTTAATTTGTACCGATCGACATGGTCTCCGGCAGTGTTGAACCACCATCGATGACGATCTGCGAACCGGTCAGATAACTCGATTCATCGCTGCCCAAGAAAGCAAATAATTCACCGACTTCAGTAGGTTTTGCCAGTCTCTTCATCGGGACACCGACAGCGATATCGGCAATGGCCTGTTCCGGATTTTCCGGATTGGATTCAACTGCCATCTTTTCAACCATTGGTGTACGCGCATAACCGAGTTGTGAGCAATTGACACGGATATTGCGATCGGCATATTCGACAGCCAAACACTTTGTAAGACCGACAAGAGCAGCTTTTGTCATAGCGTAAGCAGCTTCGCCGGCATCGGCAACGATATCACCGGTAACACTGCTGGCGATAACGATAGCGCCTTTTCCCTGTTTTAACATGTAAGGGATGACGGCTTTGCAAGTATTCCAAACGCCTTTGATGTTGACATCGATATGGAAATCACGCATTTCATCAGTCATTTCCTCAAATGGTGCCAAACGGCAAACGCCGGCGTTGCAACAAGCGATGTTAAGTTCACCGAATGTTTCAACTGTCTTCTTGGCAGCTGCATCCATCTGAGCGCGATCAGCAACATTGGCGACGACGGTAATGATCTCAGCGCCGTATTCTTTTCTGAGTCTGTCAGCTGTTTCTTCAACGCTTTCAGAGAGGTCGACCATACAGAGCTTTGCTCCGTATGAAGCGTATACTGTGGCGATACCTTCGCCAAGTCCGGCAGCAGCACCGGTAATAAGTGCTACTTTTCCATCTAATTTTGCCATTTTAATTTTCCTCCTATTTTAAGACAATCAAGGTTTGTCTTTGACCTTTTAGTATTTTTTGACACCTGTCGGGGTCTTTATCTCAACCGGATTCTTCTTCCAGTTTACAAGCACCATCCACAACCACAAGGCGATACCGACGCTGATGTAGATGCCAAAGGATATCCATGAACCGATACTTTGGCCCAAGGTGCAAAAGAAAGCGATGAGGATCGAGATGATAAGGGCGATGATCCTGGTGACATTCCCGCCTAAGAGTTTATAGCTCGATTTCCATTCCGGATGGTTTTTATGGATGCGCATGGCACTGATCATCGTAAGCGCATAAGCACATGCACAACCAAACGACATCAGATTGAAGAAGTCATTCATAAAGGTGCCGGCATTTTGCATGATCAAAAAGACCAGAGAAATGACAAGCAGCAAGATATTAGGCAAGATCGGCTGTTGGTGTTTGTTGAGCTTAGTAAAGACTTTCGGCAAGAAATTGTTTTCGCCCATAGCGTACAAAAGGCGCACCGTTGAAAGCCAAAAGCCCAAAAGACAAGTGCCGATCGCACAAAGGATAGCGGCAACACCGAAGATGACTGCAAAGATGTTCCAGCCGCCACCGAGCTCTTCCATCATCGTGATAGCTAAGAAGCCATCAGTAGCAGCACCTCCGGCTTCAACGAGCTCTCTTACCGGCATACCGCCAAGTCCAAAGAAGAACAAGACGTAGACGATACCACAGGTTATGATCGAACCCAAGATCGCTTTGGTGGAATCTTTGATCGGGAAATCACCCTCTTCGACCATTTGCGGAACAGTCTCAAAGCCGAAAA
>CALUZL010000092.1 GCA_944325295.1 uncultured Erysipelotrichaceae bacterium
AAGGGGCCAAAAGATCGCCTTTGTGGGAGCGACCGGTGCCGGTAAGACGACAATAACCAATCTGATCGAGCGTTTTTATGATATCGATAAAGGGGTCATAGCTTACGATGGGATCGATATCCGTGACATCAAAAAGGATGACTTGCGAAGCACTTTGGGCATTGTCCTTCAGGACACGCACTTATTCAGTGCTACCATTGCCGAAAACATCCGTTTTGGAAGACCTGAGGCAACGCTAGAAGAGGTCAAGCAAGCCGCGAAGATCGCCAATGCTGACAGCTTCATAAGACGGCTTCCCAAAGGCTATGACACCTATATCACCTCTGATGGTGCCAGCCTTTCGGCCGGTCAAAGACAGCTTTTGGCCATAGCGCGCTCAGCGATCGCCAAAAGTCCGGTCCTCATCCTTGACGAAGCGACTTCAAGCATCGATACACGTACCGAAAAGCTCATCGAAAAGGCTTTAGACAGACTCATGGAGAATAAAACAGTCTTCATCATCGCTCATCGTCTTTCAACCGTCAGAAGCGCTGATGTCATCATGGTCTTAGATCATGGAAAGATCATTGAAAAGGGCAATCATGAACAATTGCTCAGTCAAAAGGGTGTCTACTATAAACTCTATATGGGTATGTTTGAACTCAGTTAGTGTGTTATGATTTACACATGAAGGTGATATTGGCAGTTGTCGATCTGTACTTTAAAGATATCGACTACAAGATACAAGAAGCTAAGGAATTGTGTTTGGCAAATGGCCTTGAAGTAGTTTCTGTAGTAGTGCAAAAGGCGCAGATGCTAAGTCCGAATACGGCATTTCGAAAGGGCAAATTATTAGAGTTGAAGGAAGCGTGTGTCGCATCAGATGTTAAGATGGTCGTCTTTTTAAACAACCTTTCACTCGGCACGCTTTCAAAGATCGCCCAGATCATCGAGTGTAAAGTCATCGATCGAACGACCCTCATCCTTGATATCTTTGCCTCAAGAGCCAAAAGCCGGGAAGCGAAGCTACAAATAGAGGTCGCCAGACTCAAATACGATCTGCCCAAGGTCTTAAAGGAAAGTGCCGACAGCGATCGCGCTCAGGGCGGGGTCAATATGCGCGGGGTCGGTGAGATGCGCTCTACTCTTATCAGGAATACGATGCGCCAAAAGATCCACGCCTTAGAGAAAGAGCTGACACTCATCAAAAAAGAAAATGTGCTTCGAAGCAAAAGGCGAACAGAGTCACCGATCAAGAAGGTGGCTTTGGTCGGCTATACCAATGCCGGCAAATCATCGCTGATGAATGCCCTTTTGACGACGGGCTCCCATAAAGAAGTCTTTGTCAAAGATATGCTTTTTGCGACCCTGGATACGGATGTCCGCAAGGTCAGCTACAAGAACTATACCTTTATCCTTTATGATACCGTCGGTTTTGTGAGTGATCTGCCCCACGAACTCATCGAGGCTTTCAACTCGACGCTCAGTGCCGCCAAAGAAGCTGACCTTTTGATCGACGTGATCGACTATGCCAACGAAGATCACAAGATGCAAAAGACGATCACCGAAGAAGTCTTGAAGACTATCGGCATAAAGGGGATACCGATCATCGATGTCTACAACAAGATCGATAAGACGAAAGTCAAAGATGCGTATCCGTTTATGATCTCATGTAAAGAAAAATTGAATATCGATAAACTCTTAGATGCGATAATCACTAACATCTATCCTGAGGAGATGACGCTTGAAGGTGTCATCGCTTATGGTGACCTCAGTATCATCGATGAGCTACAAAACTATTGTCATATCGAAAAGATAAAAGATACCGATAAGGGTACTCACTTCATCTTAAAAGGACCAAGAGCGGTCATATCTTCGATCCGGAAGTATTTGATCGTATGAAAAGGGGTCGATCATCTCTTTATTGCATCATGGTACTTGTAATCGCCAGGAATTGTGGTATTATGTAGGTGTTATTGGAGGGATCTGATAACTTTTTATTTACGAAAAAGGAGGCAGAGACGTGAAAGGCAAAAATCGAGTCATTCTCACTTGTACAGAGTGTTTATCGCGTAATTACTCTGTCTATAAGAATAAGGAACACAGTCAAGAGAGACTGGAACTCATGAAGTATTGTAAAAGGTGTAACAAGCACACTTTGCATCGGGAAACAAAGTAGGAGGAAAGTGTATGAAGTGGTTTAGTTTAAGCGGTATCGTTAAAGAAAACAAAAAGATCAGATGGCCTAACTTTAAAGATCTGTCTACCAATTCGGTTCAGGTTTTGATCTTTACTTTGGGTTTTGGCGTTTTCTTTTTTGCTTGCGATTTTATCGTGACCTTGTTTTTGCGCTTGCTTAATGTCATTGGAGGATAATCATGGCTCAGGAAGGAAAGAAAGAGTGGTATGTCGTCAATACCTATGCCGGTCATGAAAACCGAGTAAAGGACAATCTGGAAAAGCGCTTAGAAACAATGGGCATCTCGGACAATCTGTTCAGGATCGTCGTTGCTGAAGAAAGCCAGATCGAGGTAAAAAACGAAAAGTCCAAGGAAGTCATGAAAAACATCTTCCCGGGTTATCTCTTTGTTGAGATGATCATGACGGACGAAGCTTGGTATGTCGTCAGAAATACCCCGGGAGTTACCGGCTTTATCGGCTCTTCGGGTGGTGGTGCCAAACCATTCCCGGTAGCACAGTCAGAAATGGATGCGATCTTAAGAAGGATCGGTCAGTCCGACAAGAAGATCGAAGTCGAATTCAAAGTCGGCGACAATGTCAAGATCGTATCCGGCCCGTTCAGCGGCATGGAAGGCAAGGTCGAATCGATGAACGATCAGACGCAGGTCGCTACGGTCCTCATCATTCTGTTTGGTCGCGAGACCCCAACGGATATCAATTATATTGACTTAAAGCTTGCGGAGTTTTAAAATATTTAGGCACGTGGGAGAAGGCGCACACTTCATTTAGACCACGTAACCATATAAGGAGGAATTTATGGCGAAGAAAAAAGTTGCGAAAGTATGTAAACTTCAGTTCGAAGCCGGCGGTGCCAGACCGGGACCGGCGCTAGCTTCTGCAGGTATCAACATGCCTCAGTTCTGTACAGCATTCAATGATGCGACAAAGGACAGAAAAGGCGATATCGTACCTGTTATCATCACTGCTTATGAGGACAAGTCTTTTGATTTCGTATTAAAGACGACACCGGCAGCAGCTCTTTTAAAGAAAGCTGCCAAGGTTCAAAAAGGTTCAGGCAGTCCTAAGGCTTCTAAAGTCGGTTCGATCACTAAAGATCAGTTACGCGAGATCGCCGAGTACAAGATGCCGGATTTAAACGCTAACGATGTCGAAGCAGCGATGAAGATCGTTGAGGGCACAGCCCGCAATATGGGTATCACGGTAGTAGATTAAGGGAGGAATCACAAATGGCAAAACATGGAAAGAACTATATGAATTCCCTCTCAAAGATCGAAAAGGGAAAGGCTTATGCAGCAAGTGATGCGATCAAATTAGTAAAGGATACGACAACAGTCAAATTTGATG
>CALUZL010000093.1 GCA_944325295.1 uncultured Erysipelotrichaceae bacterium
GGGTTCAAGTCCCTCTGCCCCCACCAACCCGAGGTAAATGCGCCCATAGCTCAACTGGATAGAGCGTTTGACTACGGATCAAAAGGTTGCGGGTTCAAGTCCTACTGGGCGCGCCATATTATTTATATGCCGGTTTCACTGATGTTATCGGGATGTAGCACAGCTTGGTAGTGCACTTGATTTGGGATCAAGGGGTCGCAGGTTCAAATCCTGTCATCCCGACCATGTATAGTTGGCGAGGTAGCTTAGTTGGTCAGAGCGCTCGGTTCATACCCGTGAGGTCGTGAGTTCGAATCTCACCCTCGCTACCATTCTGGACCCTTAGCTCAGTTGGTCAGAGCTACCGGCCCATAACCGGTTGGTCATAGGTTCGAGTCCTATAGGGTCCACCAATGGAGGAATACCCAAGTGGCTGAAGGGGATGGTCTTGAAAACCGTTAGGTCGGGAAACCGGCGCCTGGGTTCGAATCCCAGTTCCTCCGCCAGTAAATTGGAATGTTAAGGAAGTGTTGATCTGTCAGCACTTTTTTAATACCTCATCTTTTAAAATTGAGCCACAAATGGTATATTTAAGCCACAAATGTGGCCTATTTTGTGGCCTGAGGAGACGTTATAGTGATCGGCTTGCGCCTTCAGAAAAACAGTAAAAAAGTTATGAAAAAATTCAGTCTCATGTTTGTACTTGTCATCATACTTTTAAATACTTCATGTTCAACAAATGAAGTCAAGTACTTTGATTACAAGATACCCAAAGACATGCTCTCTGATACGACCTTGGAATGGTTAGAGTGGTTTAATAGTTTATCGTATGATCTTCAAGTTGCTGTGAGCTACATACCGTATGATCTAGGGCAAGCTATTGATGAGCTCTATCGATAATCCATAAAAATGTCAAAACATCCAGAGAAAATAAGATAAAGGTATCGATTTTTGACAGCTAAGTCATTAACGTCGCTTTAACCGTGTAAGATATTTTGATTATTATGTTATGATTTAAGCATTTAGGAGGATCATCCATGAATAAAAAGATCATTGCTTTTAGTGTTTTAATTTTGCTGTTAGGCGGATGTACAAGCACCCAGACGATAGCGACACCAACATCTACACCAACTCCTCAGTCAGATGCTTACGTTTTTGAAGATGTGCTTTTAAAAGCTGTCTTTGATGACACTTATGAGTTCAGTTGTCCTTCGGTTGCTGAATCCTTGCACTCATCGATGTTTGAAGATGAGACCTTCCTTATAAACAACGACCTTTTTCGCAATGAAAATGTTTGGGATGATGATTTCTATTTGGATGATTATGATTTTTCCTGGATCGATGATATTGCGGAAAACGGTTTTGTCGATCCTAATATCGTTCTCAATCACATAAATGATGATACGATACTCTACCAAACTTCACTGTCAGTCTTTGGTGAGGGAGATGAAGGTATGGTCTATATCGACGAAAACAGTGATCTTCATTTACCTCTAGATCAAGAGTATGACAGTGATCAATACTCTCCCATCGGAACCGGTATTCGTTATAAAGATTCCTATTTAAAAGATGTTTTAGCCGGTGAAATTAAACCGGTCGCCAATGATACCAGACTGTATCCAAATTATAACTTTGGACGTTATTATAATGTCGCGATCGGGGAGCGCAAAGGCGAGGACTATTATAATAGTGTTGTCGGTGATGACAATAATATAGATATCGAGATAGAGCTGTTTGCGGTCGATGGCGGAACGAATATTGAAATAGCTTTGACTGTCGATGGCGAATACTATACTGCCAAAGCTTTCAGCGATGTCGATATTATCGAACTGGCCGATCTGAAAGGGGAAGTCGAAACTGTCTACGTAAACAGTACGCCGATCTTAGCTCCTGATTCAGTCCTGAGAAAAGCTTTTGAAGACGAACTATTAGAGTTCTCAGATCCGATGGCTTATGTCCATGAAGATGTATTGGTCAAAGATATTTACGGTGAAGATGCTTATATCCAATATTCTAAATTCACCGATAATTACTATTTTTCTTTTAAAGATCAGCGCATAACCACTTTAGAAGACAAAACTTTCCTTCTCGATGCCGCTATCTTAGGCAATACTTTTAAGTATTTTTCTTACAATGAACCGCATAACAGTTATTTGGCTGAAGACATGTATCTTGACGATTATGATGAAACTTGGCTTGATGAGGCTGTCGCTTCGATACCTGCTGACCTTCAATTCAATGGGATCGCAACTTTTGATATCGATATCGATTTTGATGATGTCTTGAATAGTTTTGACGATAACACCATCTTATTTGAAAGTTGTGTTTATGTCTATGAACTTGTCGATGGCGAAAAGATCATCATTGAAACACCATATACTTCCAATTACTACGGATATCAGGGTTATATCCAAATGGGCATCCGCTATAAGGATTCTTATCTTTCCAAAGTAGCTCAAGGTAATGTTACTAAATATAATGAACCGATTGATTATAACAGCGCAACTGTTTCAAGAAGTTATGAAGTGGCAATCGATGAGACTCATTCACTTGATATCGATCTTATCGATCATGAAGGAGGTACTTTGATTATCACTGATTTGGATGGCGGCCAAAGAGTCAATTTTTACAGTGATATCGATCTTAAGACCTTGATGAATGACAAGTAATTGATGATAACCAGACTAGTCAAAAATAGATCTTGACAATACTGTTAGATGTTTGGACCAAGAGAATTTGAAAAAGATGATATAAAACAGCAATTCTATTATGTTACTATGTACCCATGAATAACTTCTTGACATTACAAAAGAACATTGCGACGCTAGAGCAGAGCAGAGCAGAGCAGAGCAGAGCAGAGCAGAGCAGAGCAGAGCAGAATAGCTTTATCTTTTCAAGGCGTATATACCGTATCAAAGACATATCAGTCATCACTAGATGACAGGTATGTCTTTTCTTTTTAGTTGTGTTTTGACTATTCAGTCAGTGAAAGGGGGATCATGGAAAAAAGAGGCTTACCAAACAAGCGCATCGAATATCTAAACAAGTGTTTTGATGTCTTATGTCAAAACGGTTTAGAGAATACAAGTCTTATCATGATGGCAAAAGCCTGTGATGTGACAAATGGTACTTTACTCTATTACTTTGAAAACAAAGACAACATCATCATCGAAGCTACAGAGTATTGCATGTCTAAAGTCGAAGATGACTTTATGCAAAGAGCACCCAAAGATTTTAATGACATCGAAAGGTTTCTAAAAGAGATGCCTTATATCACATCTAAGATGCACGGTGATAAGTATCGTCTTATGTATCAGGTCTATTCAAGCCCTAAGTATAAAGAGCACGGCAAGAGGTTCTTTGAAGGTGTAAACATCAGATACAATCGCTACGCCAAACTCTTATCAGCAAAACTAAAGATGCCAATCGATTATATCCAAGGGATGATCTATATCTTTGTAAGAGCATGTGTGCACTTCGCCTTATTTGAAGATGAAGAATATCTCTTACTACAACTAAATGCCATAAGGACATCGTTAAAAGCTTATATGAAAGGATAAAGGTTATGGACGTCACAATTAAAGAACTGGAAGATTACCTATATGATCATTATAAAGACGGCGGGGTCGATGAAAGCTTGTTTATGAAGCTTGTCGAAGAAATCGGTGAATTAGCTGAAGTGTTGAATAAAAGATCAGGAAGAAAAAAGGCCGATGATAGAGATTTTAAAAGGCAGCTGGGCGAAGAATTAACGGATGTGATCCATTATACATTAGCCATAGCCGCCTTGAACAACCTTGATATGAACTATATGATTCTTGAAAAAGATAAAACGGCATCTATCAAATATAATCACAAAATAAATCTTGAGAAGTTTGTGATAAATAGCAGAAACAAGACTACTGATTAAAAACTAAAGTTTAAAGGAGTAATTAAATAATATGAAAAAACAAATATTAAGCCTATTTATAGCATTAATAATATCTTTAAATCTAATGCCTTTTACAGTGATGGCAGACACGCCAAAAGGAATGGTGATCTATGTAGGCAATGTAAATGTGACAAGCGATGGCTACTGGACAACGGACAGCGAAGGAAAGGTCACAAGCGCGGGCGAAACACAGCCTTCGAACAACTATATCTATTATGACGCAGCGAATAATGTCCTGACCCTGCACAATGTCACTATTAAAGAGAGCGTGCCTTATGATACCAGCACTTATGTCGTGGGCGCAGCCATTGGCGTGTTCAATCAGAACGGCGCTGCGGAATTGACCATCGCATTGGAGGGCACCAATACAATCGCAGAGGTCAACACGGGGATTTATGTGTTGGCGTCCTCAGAATCTACCGGCGACGGCAGTCTGACCATCACGGGCGACGGCAGTCTGAATGCAAACGGTAGTCAGGACGGAATCTGGGTTGTGAGCAACGGCGGCAATGCTACCCTAAGTATCGAGAACGCCAAAGTTAC
>CALUZL010000094.1 GCA_944325295.1 uncultured Erysipelotrichaceae bacterium
GATCTTTGTAAGTCGGCTATAGAGCTCTTCGTTGCTCAGATCATCAAAGGGATCGTCTTTTTCAGTTTCCGCTTTGAGATCGTAGTCATAAAGAGCACTTTTAAGGTAAAGACCGCTGCCGCCGACAATGATCGGCAGTTTACCTCTTGAAGAGATGTCGGCTATCTTTTCTCTGACATCTCTTTGAAAATCAGCGATCGTGTACTCTTGGTCAAAATCACGGATATCGATGAGATAATGGGGTATGCCCTGCTTTTCAAAAGGCGTAACTTTCCCAGATCCGATATCAAATCCACGATAGACCTGCACACTGTCACCGGAGATGATCTCACCGGCAAATTCTTTAGCCACCTCGATGCCAAAAGCGGTCTTGCCGCTTGCACTCGGGCCGGCTATAACCAATACCTTTTCCATGCTTAAATTATAGGTTTCCCTATCAAAACTTGCAATGCATGGTGAAAATGAATATAATTGTTTGTGTTTTAGGTTATATATTACCTAAAACTAACTTTTAAGGAGATTTGATGAAGAAGTTGAAACTGCTGATCGTCGTCTTTGTGATCTTAGCCTTGGTAGGTTTCAGATATGATGAAGACGAGATAAACAAGAGTAAATACATAGATGAAGTCAAAGCCCAAAGTTCAGATACGATCAAACCGGTAATCGATTTCATCGAAGAGGACGAATACAAGATCACATTAGTGGAAGGTTCTATGTTAAATTTAAGCGACTATCTGGAAGTAACAGATAATGTCGGTGTGATAGCTGTGAGCAGCTATGGTAAATTTGACGCAGAAACTCCCGGTAATTATTCACTGACAGTCATGGCTGCCGATGCCGCAGGCAATATTGCCAGCCGCGATGTATCGATCACTGTCATATCGACAGAAGAATATGAAGAAATGCTGTCGCAAATGGAAGCTGCCGAGGCTCAAGCTTACCAAGAAAGACAAGAGCGCTATAACGCTGAACTGCGAGCCATTATCCAAAAATCGGCAAATACCGATAACACGGATATCATGTCCTTGGCTCAAAGCTATATCGGTATGGGTGGTTGGTGTAATGAAGTCGCCCAAGCCTTCTTGACCGATTATTACGGACGAGCCGTAAACATCTACGACAATTATCTCGTAAGTGCTGAAGAAGCACAACCGGGAGACCTGGTCGAATATGACGATGGTGGAAACGGAATGTGGCATGTAGCTGTCTATCTGGGCAATGGGATGGCCCTTCACGGAAACTGGAATGGAACGACAGTCATTGAATCGATCTATGTTCCGGGTGGAAGTTCACCATACTTCACAAGAGTCAACTAAAGGTACTGCGGTACCTTTTCTTTTTGTCCAATAGAAAAAGAGGTCGAACCTCTTTTTCAAAAGTAGGAAATAAATACGAAAAAACTAAACTATAATCTTAAATGTTTGCTTGTCCGCATCTCCATTATAGATCATCGATCATAATGTGTAAAGGCTTTCAGTTAAATTGTTGGTAAATTTAGGTCAAATATATGATAAATTAAGCTTGTATATATTTGGGGAGAGTTATATGACTTTATCTATTTTTGACATTCAGTGGGGCCTGTTCCTCGGAGGTCTCGGTCTATTCTTATACGGTATCGTCCTGATGGGCGATGGTTTGAAAGCTTTTGCCGGCGATAGACTTCGTGTCTACATCGATAAGTATACATCAAAGCCTTGGCAAGGTTTTCTGATCGGTCTTATCATTACCGCTATAATCCAATCGTCAAGTGCCACCACTTCGATCTGTATCGGCTTTATCCGAGCCGGCTTGATGACTTTGGAGCAAGCTGCCGGTATCATCATCGGTTCAAACATCGGTACGACCATCACAGCCTTTTTGATCGGTCTTTCCGTTGAGCAGATCGCAGTCTATTTGATATTTATCGGCGCATTCATGCTGCTATTTTTGAGCAAGCAAAAGCTTCAGGATATCGCTAGGATCGTTGTCGGTTTCGGTATTCTGTTCTATTCTTTGACCGTTATGGGCGATACGCTTGAGCAGCTCAAGTACGTTCCAGAGTTCATGTCTTTTGCAGAAGCCTGTGCCACAAATCCGTTTATTGGCTTGTTTGGCGGTATCGTCATGACGATGGCCATGCAGTCATCTTCAGCTGCTATCGGTATCATCCAGTTGTTTTACATGAGTGGAACGATATCTTTTATCGGTGTTATCCCGTTCTTATACGGTTCAAACATCGGTACGACGATAACGGCTGTCTTGGCTTCAATCGGCGGCAACGTCACATCGATCCGGGCAGCGGCCTTCCATACGACTTTCAACGTCATCGGTACGATCATCGGTATGCTGCTTTTGTATCCGCTCTATGACTTGATGACCTTCCTTACGGCAACCTTCAGCATCAACCCGATGATGGAGATCGCCATAACCCATATCTTATTCAACGTCGTAACCGCGATCGTCGTCTTCCCATTCATCAACCAGATCTGTGCCATGATCAAAAAAGTTATCAAGGGCGATGAACCGAAACGGCTTGAGATCAATACTGATGAGCTGGTCCCGGGCAACTTCCCGGTTGTCGCAACTGCACTGGGAGCTGCTGAACACTTTGTCATCGAAATGAAAAACGTTGTCAAACGCAATTTAGAAAATACCCGCAAATACGTCGCTAAGGATGAAGCCGATGATGACGCCTTCGATGAGATCAAGGATTGTGAAAAAGCGATCGACAAGCTCGATAATGCGATCACCAATTTCCTGACCAACTTGCATTTCAACGAGATGAGTGAAGAGACGTCTAAAGAGACGACCTTGTATCTTGAAGTTGTCAAAAATCTTGAAAGGGTCGGTGATATCCTTGTCAATGTCGCCGAATTCTCCAAGATGGTGCACGAAGACAACGATTCCTTTTCACCCTCGGCTTGTGAAGAGCTCGACAGCCTCTTTTTAAAACTCGACAAGATGCTCGACATGTCCTTTGACTATCTGGCTAAAAATGACTTACAGATCTATGAGCACATCCTCAACGAAGAGGCTTCTGTCGTCAGTATGGAATACAACTACCGTCAAAATCACTTCCAAAGAATGGTCAAAAAAGAATGTACCGGTGCTGTTGCTTCCTCGGTCTATGCCGATATCCTCAGCAATCTTGAAAGGATCGGTGACCACTGTTGCAACATCGTGCGCAACGCCTTTGAAAATCGAAATGCCTAAGATGCCTTCGGGCATCTTTTTTTACAATTGTATTGACACTGTAATAAAGGTTCTGTAATAATAAAGGACGTAAAAATTATATAGAGGTAGCGATGCAGAAGAGTAATTCGGGGAGTTGGCAGACTTTGAACCGAACGAAAGGCAATCATCGCCGAACACTTGACTCAGGCATGGGTTCTGTGTGGGGTCATGGGAAATACTCATGACACTCCTACTGTTGTAGAGGCGCTATAACCATGATAGATAAAACGATCATATGTGTTATAGCATATGATTTTTACTTTATAAGGAGTGGTTAAAAATGAAAAAAATCTTTATCTTAGCAGTTTGCTTCATCCTTTTGACGGGATGTGGCGGTACAAATGAAGAAGTCGTCGAAAACGACAACACCTTTAGAGTCGGTATGGAATGTGCTTATGCACCATTTAACTATCAGGTAAGCCAAGCCAGTGACAGTGCCGTTGAAATCGATGGCGGTGGTTATTGTGATGGCTATGACGTGATGATCGCCCAAAGAATCGCTGATTCTCTTGGCCGTGAACTCGAAGTTAAGATGATATCTTGGAACGGTCTTCAAGTCGCTTTGAATGCCGGTGAGATCGATGCGATAATCGCCGGTATGACTGCAAACGAAGAACGTGAACAGGGCATCGACTTCACTGATCCCTACTATGATTCTCATGGCATGATCATGATCGTCAGAGCCGACAGTGAAGAAGCTGAATACACCGATATTCAACAGTTCAGCGGTAAAAACGTCGTCGGCCAGCTTAACACTAACTACGACAGCGTCATCGATCAGATCGAAGGTGTCAATCATGTGACGCCAAGACAGACCTATCCGGAAATGATCCTGGCCCTCAAAAGTGGTGATGTCGATGCGATAACAGCCGAAGTTGCCGTAGCTGAAGGTATCGTTGCCGCAAACAGTGACCTGACCTATATCACCTTTGAAGAAGGTGAAGGCTTTGAAGCTGATACGACTGTTTCAATCGGTTTAAAAGAGGGAAGCCGCGGCAGTGAATTCTTTGATCAGGTCCAAGAAGCTCTTGCAGCCATAGACGATGAGACCCGTGCTGAACTTATGGCTCAAGCCGTAAATAACCAACCAGCCGGAGAATAGACATGGGACTAGACCTCAAAGTCGCCTTTGACATCTTCGTAAATAATTTCGATATCTTTGCCCACGGCGTGATGATAACGATCTTATTCGCCCTTGTCGGTACCGGTGTCGGTTTTTTGATCGGACTTGTCATCGGTGGTATCCGCGCTATAGATATCAAAGAAACAGACAAACCGTTTGTGATCGTCATCAAAAAGATCTCGCACCTACTCAGTGGTTTTTACATCTTCACCTTGAGAGGAACACCGATGATGATCCAAGCTATATTTTTCTACTATTTCTTCAGAGATCTCTTTCATTGGTCGATGTTTGTAGCCGGTCTTTGCATCATATCCGTAAATACCGGTGCCTATATGGCTGAGATCATCCGATCGGGCATCCAATCGATCGATAGAGGTCAAAGGGAAGCAGCTATGAGCCTTGGCATGAATGATTTTAAAACACTTCTTTACATCATTTTGCCCCAGGCGATCAAAAACAGTTTTCCTTCGATCGGCAATCAACTCATCGTCAACATCAAGGACAGCTCGATGCTGAATGTACTGACGATAACGGAACTCTTCTTTCAAACAGTATCGATCGCCGGCAGTACTTATCAGACGGTTGAAACATACTTCATTTCCGCGCTTCTTTACCTCGTCTTGACTTCTTTGGCATACTTGCTTTTGAATTACTTTGAAAAGAAGATGGGTTTTAAACAGAGACCGATCGATATGTGTTAGGAGAAAAATATGGAAGAACTATTGAAAATCAATGATCTGAAAAAAGATTTCGGTGAGCTTAAAGTCTTAAAAGGGGTCGACCTTTCCTTAAAAAAAGGCGATATCTTAGCGATCATCGGTAGCAGCGGCAGTGGTAAATCGACCCTTCTTCGCTGTCTTAACCTTTTAGAGCAGCCATCATCCGGAAGTATCTGCTATAAGGGCCAAAACATCCTGCAAAAGGGCTTTGACCTTGAAAAGTACCGATCGGAAGTGGCCATGGTCTTTCAAAATTTCAACCTCTTCAACAATCTCAACGTCTTGGCAAACTGCGTCATCGGCCAGACTAAGGTCTTAAAGCGCAATAAAAAAGACGCCGAAAAGATCGCCGTCAGATATTTGCATAAAGTCGGAATGGGCGACTTTCTAAATGCCGATCCTGCCCATCTGTCCGGTGGTCAAAAACAAAGAGCAGCCATCGCCAGATCTTTGTGTATGTCACCGGAGGTCATCCTCTTTGACGAACCGACAAGCGCTCTTGACCCGGAAATGGTCAACGAAGTCCTTAAAGTAATTGAAGATCTGGCTCATGAAGATATGACGATGATCATCGTGACCCACGAGATGAACTTTGCGAAAAACGTATCGAATCGGGTGATTTTTA
>CALUZL010000095.1 GCA_944325295.1 uncultured Erysipelotrichaceae bacterium
ATCTTTTGGCCCCTTTTAGCGACCAAAGAGAGATCTTTGAGGACCGGTTTACTTTTGCTATAACCAAAAGTGACATCATCAAAGATCACATCGCCACAAAGTTTTACTTCGCTGCCGTCATCTTTTGACCAAACACCGTTTTCCTTAAGCTCTACCGTGCCTTTATCAACTTCCGCAGCGATATCCATCACTTCAAAGATCCGCTCCGCTCCACTAAGCGCTGCCAAGATAAAATTAGACTGATTGGTAAAACGGTTTATCGGCATCGATGATTTTCTGACAAAGATGAGATAGGAAGCTAAAGAGCCGATGTCGCTGAGACCTTTTATCGCCATGATCCCACCGATTACCGCAACTAAAGCGTAGTTGAAATAGGCAATGCTGACAACTGCCGGCCCCTGCGTTGAACTGTAAGCCATGGCGCTTGTTGCCGCCTCTTTTAGATCATCGCTCTTCTTTTTAAAAGTCTCGAGGTTTTGGCTTTCGTGGTTGAAGACTTTGATGACTTTTTGACCGCTGATTGTCTCTTTGATGTAGCCGTTAAGATCGCCAAGATGATCGAGTTGTTTTGAAAAGAAATGTTTTGAGCGCTTGCTGCTGAACTTTAAATAGCGAAAAGCCAGATAGTAAAAGACTAAAACGATAAGTGATAACTGCCAGTTTAGGACAAACAGCATAAATACCGTGCCCACCATCTCTACCAGAGCCTTTATAAGCATGCTAAAACTGTTGTTTAAACATTCGCTCAAAGTGTCCATGTCATTTGTGAAGTTTGACATTATGTCCCCGTGCGTCCGGGTATCAAAAAACTTTATCGGCAACTTTTGCAGTTTGGCAAAAAGATCATGTCTGATCTCCTTGATCATCTTTTGAGCGACCCTGACCATGACTTGTGAATAGATAAAAGCACTGATGACGGCGACAAAATAGATGACAGCTACAAAGATGACCGCTTTAATCAGTCCATCCCGATCACCGACCGCGATATAGTCATTGACGATCGGCTTTACCATATACGTCCCCAAAAGATCCATGACACCGTTTAAGATGACAAAGACAGCGACGACAAAAAGAATGAGCTTGTGACGGCCCATGTATGAAAAAAGTCTGGCCAAAGTCTTTTTCAGATCGTTTGGTTTTTTGCTGCTGATCACTCTTGGCGGCATAATTCTTCTCCTCTCATCTGTGAATGATAGATCTCTTTGTAGATAGCGCTGGTCTTTAAAAGCTCCTCATGATTGCCAAAGGCGGCGATCTTACCATCATCGATGATAAAGATCTCATCGGCATCCATGATCGAGGTCAACCTTTGAGCAATGATGATCTTAGTCATATCTTCAATACTTTTAAGACCCTTACGGATCATCTTTTCGGTAGCGGTGTCGACAGCGCTGGTACTGTCATCAAGGATCAGGATCTTAGGCCTTTTAAGCAAGGCCCTGGCAATGCAAAGTCGCTGTCTTTGTCCGCCGGAAAGATTGACGCCGCCCTCTTCAAGAAAGGTGTCAAGACCATCAATTGAATCGAAGACAAAATCGTAAGCTCCGGCGATCTTTAAAGCTTCGATGATCTTTTCTTCATCGGCTTTCGCATCGCCCCAAAGCAGGTTTTCTCTGATCGTTCCGCTAAAGAGCACGTTTTTTTGCAAAACGATCCCGACCGCATCGCGCAGATCCGCAAGGACATAGTCGCAAACATCACGACCACCGACTCTTACTTTCCCCGCACTGACATCATAAAGCCTTGGAATAAGAGAGACCAAAGTACTTTTTGCACTTCCGGTAGCACCGATGATGCCGATCGTCTTACCGCTTTGGATATGGATATCGATATCGCTGAGCACGTATTCTTCGGCATCGTCTGCATATTTGAAAAAGACGTGATCAAAATCGATACTGCCGTCTTTGATCTTCTCGGCACACTTGCCATCGACAAGGTCCAAAGGTTCTTTGAAGATCGCCTCGACCCTGAAGGCACTTGCCAGCGATCGCGTCAGCATCAAAAAGATATTGGAGATCATCATCAGTGAATTCATAATCTGCAAGACATAGCTCAATAGACCGGTCAGAGCCCCGACTTCAAGTCTTTGCGCAAAGATCAGCTCTGCCCCCAAAAGTAAGATCAAGACGACGACGGTATACATCGTGAATTGAAAGATCGGCATATTCAAGACACCGATCGTAAAGGTCTTAGTCGCTTTAAGGTTCAGATCATCATTGACTTTATCGAATTTAGCGATCTCACTTTCCTGTCTGACATATGCTTTAACGATCCTGATCGCACTGAGATTTTCTTCGATAACGGTGTTTAAGCGATCGATCTGACTTTGCAAAACACCATACATCGGCGCCACCTTCTTAGTGATAAGGATCAAAGTCGTCCCCAAGATCGGAGTCGCCACCAAAAATACCAACGACAACTCCGGGCTCATCCTAAAAGCATAAAAGATCCCCACCACAAGCATCACCGGTCCTCTGACCATAGGCCTCAGATTGGCCAGGGCGTTTTGGATGACGGTCACATCGCTGGTAAGCCTGGTAATGAGCGATGAAGTCTCAAAATGATCGAGATTTTTAAAAGAGTATTCCTGGATCTTGGCAAATTCCGCCTTTCTAAGCTCATTTCCAAAGCCGTTTATTGCCTTGGCACTGTTTTTAGCATAGAGAAGACCGCAGATCAAAGACAAAATGGCCAAAAAAGCCATGATGAGACCTTGATTTATAATGTAGTCCATATCGGCATACTTGATACCCTTATCGATGATATCGCTCATCACCAAGGGAATCGTAAGTTCAAAAAGTGTTTCCGTCGCCACAAAGATGATCGCCAATAGGAAATAGCGTCTGTAAGGGCGCATGAACCGCGTCAGTTCAAGCAATACCCTCATAGATCGCTTTCCTTGAGATTATCTAAACACTTCAAAAGATATTCGCGCAGTTTTACCTTGTCTTCTTCGCTGAAATCTTTAAGCATCTTATCCATGAGCTTATCACGGGCAATCTCCCAGAGCATATAAGCCTCTTTGCCTTTAGCTGTAAGTTTGATCTTAAAACTGCGCCGATCATCACCGGTCACCCTTTTGATATGACCATTAGCTTCTAAACCGTCTAAAAGCTTTGAGACTGTTGCCGGTTTGATGTCATAGGCTTGCGCGATGTCGTTTTGGTTGCACCCGCCATTATCCAAAAGATAGCGCAATACCTTTGGCTGCCCCTTGGATAACCCCAATCTTTCCCTATCGGGCATTAGTTTATTTTGCATAAGGTTATTCAACCTGAATATTAAGATATTGATACTGATCATGGTTAACCTCCCTAATTATTAGCACCCTAATTATTATAGTATCCATTGCCCAAAAATACCATTACCAATCGTTTATTCTGACACCAAAAAAGACTAAAAGGAGCCATAGCTCCCTTAGTCAGATATCACTTAATTATCTTTTATCTCTTTTATTATTATTTAGTACTTGTATTAACGATTATAGAATCTGTTACTACTTGTTTAGTATAGATACATGATTTAGATGCTTCATCCCAATTCCAGTATTTACCTAATAATTCTTCGCAAGTTATAACACCATCACAGTTTAGATCATTTACATCACAGACCTTTTGGGGTTTGTTTGGCAGTTACAGTAATATCACAAGTCGCTTTGATATCCTGATCGGCTGTTTAAGCTACAGTTATGGTTGTTGTACCTTCACTTAATGCAGTAACAACGCCGTTTCTACTTTAGCTACAGATTCTTCGCTAGATGACCATGTAATGCTTTTATCAGCGGCATCGTCTGGCGTGAATGTAACAGTTAACTTCAATGTATTGCCTACCGTTAGAGTGCTTGTTGTGTGATTTAATTCAATCTGCTCTAGTGATACTGGTTCTTCTTTTACTGGTTCTTCTTTTAAATGATAATAGCCATCTGACCACAAATAAACTGGTTTATCAAAATCTAGGTTACATGCGGGTCTTACACCTTGCGTATAATTAGTTCTTGATGTTTCACCACTACCACCAGAATTAGAAATAAGGACCATCAAAAAACTATTTACTCCAGTCCTAGTTCTTGTCCATTGATGAGATATTCGCTCTATAACTGGTGTTTCTCTATACCCATCATCAGTAAAATGAGATAACCTATTTCCCTCTATAATTAAATGATCAAGATCGTAATCATCAATAAGTCCATATTCACTCATAGACAATATATAAAACTTATCAGTTAAATGTTCGATTACATATTCATTATTGGCGCTTTCGTAAGTCGTATCTAAAACATATCTCAATTCATCAGAAGTGAAATAATTTATGAATTCATTTTTTAACCATAATCTTATATCGGATGTTTTATATATAGCATCTGAAACAGTCTCAGTGGTAAGCTATTTATAGCTCATTTTTTTATTGAATACTCACTAACTAGTGTAGTTCCGTCGTTCTCGTAGTGATCATCATTATCTACAACAATCCACGATAAGCTTCTATTTGTTTTAGAATATAATTTCTTATTATCGCAATAGCTGAACCAAAAATGAGTTTAGATCCTATAGGAAGATCGCCTGCTGTTATAAACATTTCTTCAGCACTGATAGGTATTAATAATCCAAACAGCATCAATGCTGATAGAATACTAACTAATAATTTTTTCATTTGCTTTTCTCCCCTCTTTAGATGTAAGAGAACACACTAAAAAAGACACTCTTGTCTTATATAGACTTAAGTGCCTTATTAAAATGGCTCTCTAAATTCTAGTGGGGTTGCCCTTTTTTAGATAATAGAAAAAACCTCCTTTGTATAATAATGGTGTTTCAAAAGCTGTCTTATTAAACGAAAGGAGGCGGCTATATATGCCCATAAATGATTTTATCACAACAGCTCTCAATATCAGTGAAGATGATATCGAAGATTTAAATGTAAGAAGTGACGAAGAAGATCTCATCATTACCTTAAAATTAAAAGCCAAGTCTTTGGATTGTCCATATTGCGGTGGTAATGTGACGATCAAGGACTATCGTAAAGTCAAGATATTAAGTGGCGATATGAACCATCGTAAGACGACCATCTGTCTTAAGAAACGCCGTTATACTTGTAAGGTATGCGGAAAAACTTCTATGAAGAAGTAAATCTTGGCCCAAAGAATACCAATGTATCGTGGTCAGTCATAAAAGCGATCATGGAAGATCTGGGCAAGATCAATGAGACTTATACCAGTATCAGTGAAAGACACCATGTCTCAGCTTCATTAGTTCAAAAATATGCCGACAGTTTTCTGATCGTGCCAAGACTCACTTTGACAGAATCGATCGGTATCGATGAACTTCATGAGCCATCCTTAGCTAAAAGACAAAGCCCCTATATCGCCATCATCGTCGATAATGTAGGCCGTGCTCTATTAGAGATCTTAAAGAGCCGATCTAAAGAAGAGCTGGGAAGGTATTTCTCTAGTATCCCCAAGGAAGAAAGAATGATCGTGAGGTATGTGACGATCGATCTTTGGGAACCATATCGTGATGTCGCTAAGACTTGGCTACCTAACGCTAAGATCTGTGCTGATCCCTTCCATATCGTCAAGATATTGACTAAAGCTTTTGATGACTATCGGATCAAGATCATGAACCAGCACGATAGAAACAGTAAAGCTTATTACTTACTCAAGACTTGGAGTAAGCTGTTACTCAGTGACGACTATGATTTCGATCCTAATAATAAAGGCAAATATAATGCCACCTTTGGTCAATATCTAAACTACTACCAATTACGAAAGATGGCTTTAGATGTCGATCCTTTATTAAAATCAGCTTATGAGCTTAAAGAAGAGTTTAGATCATTTATCAAATACACTTCGCCATATGAAGCTGAAGAAAGATTCACGATCGTCCTTAAAGATTTCGAAGACGCAAGTCTTACTTTCTATCAGAGCTTCATCAATACATTGAAGACTTAGAAAAAAAGAGATCGTCAATTCTTTTGAGCGACCCTTCGATAATCGCAAACAGTCTAATGCCTTAGCAGAGATGATCAATCAAAAGATCGATACGCTTATCATCTTAGCCAGAGGTCTCATCAACTTTGAAAGGACAAGAACCAGAGCCTTATACATCCTCAATAAACATGTCCACTATACTCTTACCGATGTCTTTTATTCGAAAAAAGATAAGAGTAGAAAACGCGGTAAGTATAATAAGTCTAAATAAGAGCACCGGATAAAAGACGCTTTTGAAATGAAGATAAAAGAGATGGCTTCATCTATCTATTATCGATAGTCGACCATCTCTTTTTTGGCTCTTTTAGTAAGTATCACACCCCCAAATAATTTAGAGCTGGATTATGTGATACCCCCACTAAAATTTAGATTACCATTAAAAGTATTCTCTTTTAAGAATAAGTACTCTATTACATTATTATGGCTTGCTTGCTTGCTTGCTTGCTTGCTTGCTTGCTTGCTTGCTTGCTTGCTTGCTTGCTTGCTAATGTTGAAACATTAGTTACTATGTTGTCAAGTACTTTTCTCACCTTCGTCGCTAAAGACAGTGGTCTTGCTAGATTTGTAGCATTTGCTGCTATCATCAAGACATCATCTTTATCTAAAGGGGCACTGTAAATCGTTTGTTTGTCAGTGTATGTATATGAGCCATTATAAGTTAAAAACGCATCGAATCTGATACCATCAAAATTTGTGATAGCCATCGGTGAGCGGCCGGTCGCAATACAGATCTTTATACCCTTTTTTCTTAGAGAAGAAAGGGCGTTTATGGTCTTTGATGATATCATCTTTTGTTGCATATCGATAAGAGTACCATCGATGTCAAAGAATATGATCTTGATAGATTGCTTCTGTTCTCCTTTATTTGGCTTGATTCAAAAGGACATGATCTCCTTTTTCAAGGATGACATTGCCATCGGGAACGATATAACTTTCCCCTCTTTGGATGAGGACCACTAAGCCTTGCGACATCTTGCCGATCTCTGAAAGTTTGACACCGACAAGGGGCGAATCGTCATCTACGACTTTTTCTACAAGTTCAAAATCGATCGCTTTTTCATCGATCAGGGTACAAAGTATCGCCCGATCCCCTTCCTTTAGTAAAGTGTCACCTTTAGGAACGATGCTTTCCGTATCTCTGTTTAAGTTTACGATCAAAGAATTGGGTGGTAAGGTGATATCTTTGATCATTTTGTTGCAGTATTCATGATCACAAGTTATCGTGAATTGGATATAGTTTACCGGTCTTTCATCGACATAGTCCGTAAAGGTCTTTAGGACATCGCCATCCTTATCGATCATATCAAGCTTTTGTGAAACCAAAGGTAGAAGCGAGCCCTGAACAGCTATTGAAAGTAAGACGATGATAAAGACGATGTGATAGATATCGTATGAAAGATAAGCAGGGTCTAAGACCGCTTGGATCGCAAAGACGATACTGGCCGCACCTCTAAGCCCGGCAAAAGAGACGAGTATCTTTTGGCCGACACTACCTTTAAAAGGAATGCTGAGCAAGAAGATGACTAGCGGTCTTGCGATAAAGGTCAAAAAGAGGACGATTAAGATGCTCAATGTGAAGACAGAGCCCATGCGTGAGGGAAAGGCTAAAAGGCCCAACAGGAAAAACAGTATCGCCTGCATCGTCGTAGTTATGCCGTCAAAAAACGGTACTAAGATATTGTTTTCTTTGAGATGGGCATTACCCAAGATGATGCCGATGATATAGACGCTTAAAAACCCGTTGCCATCGATCAGCGTGCAACCGGCATAGCCAACTAAGACACTGCCCAAGATGAATATCGTCTCGATGCCGGAAGTGTCAAAGCGATAATTTATCATGATGTGTTTAGCGATCTTGCCGATACCAAAACCGAAGATCAAACCGATGAAGATCTGTTTAATAAACAAAACGGTGACGCTGCCCCACGATATGCCATCACCCATGGCCGCAAGGACGACGATCGTCAACATATAGGCAAAGGGGTCATTGCTGCCGCTTTCGATCTCGAGCAGTGATGCCGTATTCTCTTTCAGCGCTAACTTTTTAGAGCGAAGGACGGAAAAGACGCTCGCCGCATCCGTCGAAGCCAAAACACTGCCACAAAGCATGCCTTCAAGAAGCGTCATCCCTAAAAGATAGTGGCAGAACACGCCGACAAGCAAAGCTGTAAAGATCGTGCCAAAGCTTGAAAAAACAAGTGCCTTTAAAAGTACCGGTCTGGCTGAGCTTACATTGGTCTCAAAACCGCCGGTAAACATGATCATCACCAGCGCGATTGTACTTATTCCCTGAGCAAAGCTGAAGTCGTCAAAAGGAATCTTGAAAAGGCCATCACTTCCGACAAGCATCCCAAAGATGATAAACAAAAGTAAAGACGGAAGCCCAAGTTTACCTGACAGTTTTTTCAAAATTGAGCAAGCCAATAAGATAATGGCGGTAAACAGTAATAATTGTGTCATTCTTTAAAATTATAACATATCACCAAAACATGAAGACAGCGCCTCTTAGTTTGGATGACACCAGCGGATGATTAGTGATATTCTTCTTTAAAGATATGATAGAATTAAGGCAGGAGATATATATTTTAGAAGGGAGTTTCTCAATGAAGAAAATAGTGGTCATTTTACTGATGGCGCTTGTGCTCTTTGGCTGTTCGGGACCAAAAGAGGTCACTAAAGCCTGCTCAGTATCACAACAGGGCATGGAGCTCACGATCGGTTTTAGTGCTCCATCGCAAGATGAAGACATTGATTCGCTGACGATGGCGGTCAATGCCACCTATGAAGCCATGGGCATACCGGCCGATCAGGTCGCAAACATGAGCGATGACATGAAAAAAGCCATGACTGACTTACTTGAAGCTGCATTTGCCCAATATGTCGGAAATGGTGATATGGAGGGCATCGAGCTGACGCGCAGCGATTTTACCGATACCGGCATGGAACTTGAGATGAAGATGGATATCAAGGCCCTCGCTGAGCAAAGCGGTCAATCGCTTGACAGTCAGGATCTCAAGATCGATACGGTAGCTAAAGGACTTGAAGATATTGGTTTTACCTGCAAGTAAGAGATCATAGCGATCTCTTTTTTAGAGCATCTCTGTATCAATTATTTAAAGAGGCGTTATAATGGAGACAGAGGTGAATAATTATGTGTACATGTATAACCTATAATAACGGTGATTTCTACTTTGGCAGAAATCTTGACCTTGACTACAGCTTCAATGAAACAGTAACGATCACACCACGAAATTACGTTTTTGATCTGAAAAACAAAACGCGCTTCCAAAACAAATACGCCCTCATCGGCATGGCCACGGTCGTAAATGAATATCCGCTTTACGCCGAAGCCGTAAACGAAGCGGGCCTTGGTATGGCCGGACTGAACTTTCCTCACCACAATATGTATCCGGATCCCAAAGACGGCATGATAAATATCACGCCTTTTGAATTCATCCCTTACGTTTTGGGTCAGGCAAAGACAGTAAAGGAAGCCCGCGAACTTTTAAAAGACATCTGGCTTGACAATATCCCCTATTCTGACAAATTGCCGATAACCGTCTTACATTTTATGATCGCTGATAAGGATGAGGCGATAGTCGTCGAGCATACCGATAACGGGTTGAACATCTTTGACAATCCCGTCGGCGTCATGACCAACAATCCGCGCTTTTCTTATCATCTGGAAAACCTCAAAAACTATATGCACCTGTCAGCCAAAAATGCAGTCAATCGCTTCACAGACAAAATCGATCTTGTCCCAAACGCTGAAGGTATGGGTGCCATCGGTCTTCCAGGCGATTATTCCTCAGCCTCAAGATTCATCAAAGCTGCCTTTGGAAAACTGAATTCCGTATCAAATCAAGATGAAAACAGTAACGTGGCGCAGTTCTTCCATGTCCTAGACAGCGTCGCTATGGTAAAAGGTAGTGTCATTACCGGAAACGATCATTTAGACATTACTACTTATTCTTGCTGTTGCAATGCTACAAAAGGAATCTACTACTACAAGACTTATGACAATCTTCAGATCTCAGCTGTCGATATGCACAAGGTCGATCTCGATGGTGACAAACTTGTCTCCTATGAACTCAAAAACGTTCTGAGCATCTATCGTCACAATTAAAGATCGTCTT
>CALUZL010000096.1 GCA_944325295.1 uncultured Erysipelotrichaceae bacterium
CTGATAAAAACAGCGATACCTTTGAAGATTGCGTCAATCTGATGACGATCCACAGCGCCAAAGGTTTAGAATTTGACGTCGTCTTTGTGATCGGGCTTTCCGAGGGCATCTTCCCCAGCGAACTGAGCCTTGCCGATGGCCTCAAAGGTCTTGAGGAAGAGCGCCGTTTGGCTTATGTGGCTTTTACCAGAGCTAAACGCAAACTCTACCTAACCGACAATAGTGCCTTCAGTTTTGTCACCAAAAGCACCAAGAACGTCTCGCGTTTTGTAAATGAGATACCGCAAGAATATCTGAGCGATATCAATAAAAAGGCTGAAGTAAAAAGACCGCTGGCCGTCTTTGACGATGAAACCATTAAGACCAAGACCCGTGAAGTCAAAACCAAAAACAGCTATAAGACCGGCGATAAGGTATGCCATGAAGTCTTTGGTGAGGGTACAGTCGTCGCCATTGCCAACAATATCGCCACGATCGCTTTCTCCTATCCGCATGGGGTAAAGAAGATCTTAGTAACCCATCCTTCCATAAAGAAAATATAGTATAATCAAAGCGAGGTATGACCATGAAGAAAATATTGATGATGATGACATTATTATTGGTGATGACACTTAGCGCTTGTGAAAGTGAAACACCCGATCCGCAACCTTCACAAGACTCCGATCTAAACGCTTGTGTTGTCGGTGAGGATTGTGAAAGTGAGATCGAGACACCAGCCTCAGAACTCATGGATTGGGAGATAATTCCCTTTGCGGATTCTCTTGACTATGCCGATAAGACAGCGATCCTTTTTTACAGCTTTGATGATTGTCCCTATTGTAAAGAGGCGATACCGGTCCTTGACGAGATCGTCAAAGAGGGTGATATCAAGATCTACTACGTTCATACCGAACGCTCACAAAGAGAGGCGGGCGATCCGGATTACGATCGGGTCTATGCCTATTTTAAAGATGTGATCGAAGCGGATGGCGAAGATGCGATCTATATGCCCAGCGTCTTCTTTATAAAGGATGGTGAAGTCGTCGGTTACCATGTCGGTACGGTCGATGGCCATGACCCTTCAGTTGCCCTTATGAGCGATGATCAAAAAGCAAAACTCCACGATATCTATCAGGGATACTACGATCTTTTAAAGGATTGATAGGGAGATAGAGAAGTTTTGGTGGTGCTTTGTATTAAAGATTAATCAAATAACTAGATTTAACATTTGAGAAATCTAAAAATCGATTGAATCATTTTTACAGATCATGAAATATAAAGATTTCGTGATCTTTTTTAACTATGTTAAAAAGAGTAGTCAAGGTTAGGATCTTTTAAAGAGAATTAACTATAAATTATAATTACTTGTCAGTTATCGTTAAGAAGTTTAACTAATAATAACAACTTCGTTTTAACAGTTATAAAAACAGGCTATTCAGTATATGAATCAGCTTGTTTTTTATTTCATTAAATTGCACCATTATAGGAAAAGTTCATTTGTTTGCATTATTTACGGGGAAAAATGAGATTTACTCTTCCCTTTTTCAAAATTAATATGTAATTACAAAGGTGGAATAAATATGGAATTAGAAAACATAGTCCAATTATTTCCGAATTATCAAAATAAAATCAAAAATTATTATACAGATATTTCGGGAATAAATAGTTTCTTAAAAGATAAAAAGATAGTCATTCCTGAAGAGAACATTAACACATTTTGGAATCACGTCATAATGCTTTTGGAGAGGATCCAGAATAAAGAGCTTATAAATCTGGAAGAAGAAGTGCCGAAGAAGGAAATAGATGAAAATTCATTGAATTTAGCAAACGAACTTTTAGAACCACTATTTTTAAAGTATCAGGTAACAGAAAAAAACAGTGAAAATATATTACTCGCATTATATTTTAGTTTATTTGAAATCAAAGGAGGAAATTAGTATGGCGAATAATAGACCGCTTGTCGTTATCGGACATCGCATGGGAAAGGGGCAAAGAATTGCCAAAGGTATAGAGGAAGCCGGAGGAACAGCTGTTGTCATAGAAGGTGTTTTAGCCGACATGAAACTTGGCGATAAGATGCACGAACTCAATGCTGATCTTGGTCTTAGCTTTTGCGGAAGTGGTGGAGCCGGTGCGATTAATGCTCACAACAAATACGGCTATGAATATAAACAATACCAACGAACAAATGCCGCCTTTGCTCAATGTATAAAAGAAGGATGCAAAGTTATAGGAGGGCCAACAATGGATAACGAGGAGTTGGGAAAGACTGTTGTTGAAGCGTGGAGATCCGTCCATGGCAATGAGTAATAACGAAACAAAGACTATTAATATCGAAGTCGAGGGAAGATCTAAAAAAACAAAAGAAGATGCGGTTCAAAATGCGTTTTCTAGTCTTCAAAAAAAAGTAAGGTCACAGATCGATGGCCTTATCTATTATATGAAGCCGGTGGACGTCGAAGTAATTGAAATGAAAGAAGAAAACAGGATCGAAAAGTTTTTGTTCTTCTTTTTTCCCAAGGAGCGAAAACAATACTACGTTCGCTTAGCAATACACATTGAAATAAGTATTTTGCATTTATAGGAGGGTAGAATATGGAAATACTTGATTTGATCATTAAGGCGCTTATTATCGGAGGATTTTGTGGTTTTGCAGTCGGTGCTTTAAATGCAAGGATGTTCTTCGCGCCAGAAATAATGGCGGCGGGAGCATTTAGGACATTGGGTGAGATCAATGCCTGTTTAGGAGATCCGATATCTCATTTTTCATTCGGTCTGTCTTATTATTTGGCCAGCTGGGCAAATAATATGGCGTATGGCGGAATGGGTCAGGATTTCTTACACAGAACTGTCCCTAATGTCGGTGCCGGTTTACTTCTTCTCAAGAATAGAGATGTAAAGAAAACCGTATACGATCCATGGAAAATGGCTATTGCTTGTGGTATAGCTGGTGCTGTTTTATATTGTTTAATGTGCGCCACTAGAAGCTTTGTGCCATCATTCGTGACCGAGAAAATGATGCTCGTATTTACACCG
>CALUZL010000097.1 GCA_944325295.1 uncultured Erysipelotrichaceae bacterium
AACGTCATCATCGATGTGTTGAGCAGCAATGTCGGCTACGAAGAGAGCTTGTACTATTTGCTTTCAAATGATGTCGATATCAAAGATATTAATAAACTTTTGGCACACTATAAAGAAAATACCAAATCCATCTTACAAGACGATCCATATCGGCCTTATTTTGAAGTCTACGGCATCGGTTTTGCCACTTGTGATGAGATAGCCTTAAAGCTTGGAATCAGAAAAGATGATCCCAAAAGAAAAGCCGCACTTGCTCATCATTTGATTTCTGAATACTGCTTTCAAAGCGGTGATACATATGTCGATCATGACACGACTAATAAACTGATCAGCAAATTTGATCACGAACTAAATGGGAGTGAATGCTTAAACGCTGCTCTTTTAGCGCGTCGTATAATCTGTGACAAGGATCATTATTATACCTATGGTTCATTTCAGGATGAAGAAAGCATTGCCAAATATCTCGTTTTTCACAATATTGTCGATGAAACAGTCAAAGATGAAGTAGTGACTCAAAAACTTGAATCTCTTGCCAAAGACGAGAGTATCATCTATGACGAGAAACAAATAGAGGCCATCTTTAACTTTTTTCACAATAAGCTTTCTTTAATAATAGGTGGTCCGGGCACCGGCAAAACGACTGTCATTAAAGCGATTGCCAAGATTGTTAAAGAGATAGATCCCATGACTTCTTTCCATGTCGTCGCTCCGACCGGAAGAGCTGCCAAACGGATCCGGGAACTTTGTGGCGTGGAATCTTCAACGATCCACTCCTTGCTCAAGTGGGATAAAGAGACCAACACTTTTACTCACTGTGCAACAAACCCCCTCGCAGTCGATTATTTGATCATTGACGAGTTTTCGATGGTTGATAACTGGCTTTTCCACAAGCTGACCGATGCCTTAGGAAATGTGAAAAAGTTATGTATGATCGGCGATGATAATCAATTGCCATCTGTCGGCAGTGGTGATCTTCTCCATGACTTGATCATCTCCGACCTTTTTTCAATCACCAGATTAAAGACGATCTTTCGTCAAAAAGAGGGAAGCGACATCATCGATCTTTGCAACCACGTTTTGGATGGTAACATCGATCTAAATAAACACTCAAAGGATTACTTCTTTCTTTTTGATGATCTGAATTGGCGTGAAGATTTGATAGCTGTGATCAAAGATTATTTAGACGAAGGATTTGATATAAATGATATCCAGCTTCTATCACCGATGTATAAAGGTGCTCTTGGGATCGAAAGTTTAAATTTGCTGATGCAAAGCGTGTTTAATCCTGATACCAAAGAATCATTGAAAAGTCGTTATCGTTTATTTAAAGTAGGCGATAAGATCATTCAACTTAAAAATCAAAGTCAGGAAGATGTGTTCAATGGTGATATCGGTACGATCGAAGAAATCGAAAACAAAGAAGGTACAAAGCAGCTGATCGCCAGGTTTGATGATGTTTTCATTGAATACAAAGACGATTTCTTGAGCAATATCGCTCTGGCTTATTGCATATCCGTGCACAAAGCGCAAGGTAGTGAGTATCCGATCGTCATCTTTGCCTTTTCAAAAGCACACGTCCACATGCTCAATAAAAATCTCATCTATACGGCGCTGTCTCGAGCCGGTAACAAACTGATCATAATCGGACAAAGGGATGTTTTTCTTAAGGGCATAAAAAGGGACATGGCCAAAAGAAAAACTACGCTCGTAAAACGTCTGCTTGAATATAGTGAGTAAATTAGTATATAATACACGCGTACGAAGAAAGGAGTAGTACCGATAAGGAATTGTAAAGAGAACAGGTGGTCGGTGTAAACCTGTCATAAATTATCGGGAAGCCGCTTTTTAGTCTGATGAACTCAGCGTATATCTGCGTTAAAGATCAAAGTGACAAATCAAGGTGGTACCTCGCAAACATTGCGACCTTAGGTAGCGCCTTTATTTTATTTTCGGAGGTTAGGGATGAAAAAATTAACAGGAAATGAAGTAAGAAAAGCTTTTTTGGAATTTTTTGAATCAAAAGGGCACATGATTGAACCGAGCGCCAGTTTGGTTCCCGTCAATGATCCGAGTCTGCTTTGGATCAACGCCGGTGTAGCTGCTTTAAAGAAATATTTCGATGGCAGAGAAAAACCGAGAGTCAGAAGGATATGTAATGCGCAAAAATGTATTCGTACTAACGATATTGAAAATGTCGGCAAGACTGCAAGACATCATACTTTTTTTGAAATGCTCGGTAATTTTTCAATCGGCGATTATTTCAAAGAAGAGGCACTGAAGTACGCCTGGGAATTTTTGACATCAGAGAAATGGCTCGGCCTTGATAAGGACAAATTATATGTAACTGTCTATATCGATGATGATGAAGCTTACCGCATATGGACACAAATAAATAACGTCTCACCAGCACACATTTTAAAAACAGCCGATAACTTTTGGCAGATCGGTGAGGGACCGTGCGGACCTGACAGCGAGATCTTTTATGATCGCGGTGAAAAATACGATCCTGAAGGGCTTGGCGAGAAGCTTTTCTTTGAAGAGATGGAAAACGATCGCTATGTCGAAGTTTGGAACGTCGTCTTCTCACAATACGATGCCAAAGAAGGTGTTGATCGCAAGGACTTCAAAGAATTACCACAAAAAAATATCGATACCGGTATGGGCCTTGAAAGACTCGTTTCGATCATTCAAGACGGTGAGACCAATTTTGATACTGATCTGTTTTTACCGATAATCGAAAAAACTAAAGAATATTCAAAGAAACCATACGAAAATGAACACAAAATGGCATATCGGGTTATTGCCGACCATATCAGAACGGTCACTTTTGCCCTGGCGGATGGCGCTACATTTTCTAATGAAGGGCGAGGATATGTTTTGCGCAGGGTTTTAAGAAGAGCTTGCCGTTACGGTCGAAGTCTTGGCATCCAAAAGGCTTTTATGTATGAACTTGTCGATACTGTTTGCTTGATCAATGAAGGCTATTATCCTTACTTAAATGACAAAAAAGATATGATCAAGAAATTGATCCGCAAAGAAGAAGAGATGTTTTTGGAAACTTTAAGCAATGGTGAAAAACTGCTTGACGATGCACTCAAAAATGTCCGCAACGACACCCTCGATGGCGAAGTCATCTTCAAACTGTATGACACATACGGTTTCCCTAAAGAGATCACCGTCGAAATTGCTCAAGATCGCGGTATCAAGTGTGATCTTGAAGGTTTTAAAAGAGCTATGCAGCATCAAAAAGAGATGGCAAGATCTTCACGAGCCAACTTGGAATCGATGCACAATCAATCAGAAGATCTTCTTTCATTTAAAGAACCTTTTGAATTCATCGGCTACACGGATAACTCTTGTAAAGCCGAAGTCACCGGGGTCTTCAAGGATGGAATACGTATCGACAAAAGCGATGATATCTGCGATATCGCCTTTGATAAATCGCCATTTTATGCTGAAAGCGGCGGTCAGGTAGCTGACAGCGGCATTATTGAAAACGATCACTTCAAAGCTGAAGTATCAGATGTTAAAAAGGCACCAAATGGCCAGTTTTTACATCGAGTAAAAGTAATCGAAGGCTACTTGAAAAAAGGTGACAGTGTCGATCTGAGGATAGATGTCGCCAGAAGAAACAAAATAAGGGCTAATCATTCTTCACTCCATCTTTTACAAAGTGCTCTTATCAAGATCCTTGGCGACCATGTCAGACAAGCCGGATCATATGTTTGCGATTCATATGCCCGTTTTGACTTTACCCACTTTGAAAAGATCGCCGATGCCGATCTAAAAAGGATCGAAAGCGAAGTCAACAGCTATATCATGGAAGCTTTGCCGGTTAAAACGGTCGTCTATACAGATATCGAAGAGGCAAAAAAACAGGGTGCGATCGCTCTTTTTGACGAAAAATATGAAGATAAAGTCAGAGTCGTTACGATGGGCGATGTCTCGAAAGAATTCTGTGGCGGTACCCATGTCAATAACACCCAAGATCTTGGCGTATTCAAGATCCGCTATGAAGAATCGATCGGGTCAGGTATCCGCAGGATAGAATGTGTTACAAAAATGGTTGCCTATGAAGATTTTGCAGATATTCAAAACACCCTTGAAGATCTGGCATTGAAGCTTGGCCTTAAAGGAGTGAGTTCCATTGGCGATAAAGTTGAATCATTACTTTTAAACATCGATGAACTGCGCCATGAAAACAGCAAGCTCAAAACAGAACTTCTGCAATATCAGGCTGATGAGCTCATAGGTAAAGCTAAGATCAAAGATGACAAAAAATATCTGTTTCTCAAACTTGAAAACAGTGATGTCAAGCTAAAAGATTTTGCCATGGCTTTAAAAAATAAACTCAACGACGGACTGGTGTTCATCGCTAATGTAGCCGCTGGCAAGGTCACATTCGTCTGCACGATCAGTGAGGGACTGATTAGAGATGGTCTTAAAGCCGGCGATATCATCAAAAAAGCCTGTGCCCTTACAAATGGTAAAGGTGGCGGCAGAAATGATGTTGCGCAAGGAGGGGGACAAGATCTTGGCAACATCGACGAGGTATTGCAGACCATCGAAAAAGATATCATGTCATAAATTCCCTTTATTTTAAATCATCTGTATTATAAAATAAGAAAAAGGAGGCTAAGAATATGGCTAAAGATATCGACCAGACAATGGCGTTTCATGCTGATTTAATTCGTCGTGAAAATATACGATTATTGTTGTCGGAAGTTGAAGTTGCTTTGAAAGAACGCGGTTATAATGCTACAAACCAGATAACAGGCTATCTGATCTCTAATGATCCTGCGTATATTTCTAGTCATAATAACGCTCGTTCTAAGATTCAAAGCGTTGAACGCTATGAGATCATTGAAGAGTTAGTGCGTTTCTATCTCGAGCATAAACAATGAGAATTGTCGGTTTTGATTTAGGCACTAAGACCCTGGGCGTCGCTGTTTCCGATAGCTCACAAAAAATCGCCTTTTCTAAAGAGACGATCCGCTACGAGGGTGAAGGTCTGTCATCTTTGGCTCAAAAAGCTTGCGAGTACTTAAAGGCAGTGCCGGCAGATACGGTTGTCTTGGGACTTCCGAAGCATATGAATGGCGATATGGGTGAGAGCGCAAAGAGAGTCATTGCCTTTAAAGAGGAACTTCTAAAGCACGATATGGAGTTAAAGATCGAACTTTGGGACGAAAGGCTTACTACTAAGATCGCTCTCAATACGATCGCTTTTACCAAGACCGCTAATAAGGCCAAAAAACGACATGAAAAAGTCGATTCTTTGGCTGCTCAGAATATCTTACAGTCATATCTCGATAGGATAAACAGAGTTTGATATGGGAAATTTGATCTATATAAAAGATGACGAAGGTAATGAAGTAGAGATGGAGATCTACTTTACCTTTGATGCCAACGATAAACATTACGTATTGTTACACGAAAAGAACAACGAAGAGGACTTCTATCCTTTTACATACGATAAAGACGGAAATATTCAAGCCGTAGAAGATCAAGATGAATTTGCCATGTGTCTTGAAGTCTTCAATTCTTTTGAAGGTTATGAAGATGAAGAATAAAGTGAAGGTGATCCTTGGCATTCTTACTGTTTTAGTCGTTATGATTGCTTGCGGCCTTTATTTTTTATTTGATCAGGTAAAGGCCAAAGGTGATCATCATGAAACGATATTTACGGTGTCTTTAAATGATTCCGGCAAAGATGTCTTCAACAAACTTGAAAGCGAAGGAATTATTAAAAACGGTGATATCGCTTATTATTATGCGCGTGTCTTTGAAGATATTGACTTTAAAGCCGGCGATTATGAAGTAAACAGCGATATGAGCGTCTCAGAGATCGTGAGTTATCTGAATGATGCGACAAATGCCCTTGTCGATACCGTCTCAATAACATTCCCTGAAGGTGATTGGCTAAAAGATTACGCCGAGAAACTGGCAGAAGTAACTGATGTCAGTTCAGAAGAACTTTTGACATATTGGAATGATAAAGAGGTCATCCGCTCTTATATGGATGAGTACCCATTTTTGACCGAAGAAATATTCAATGACGATAGCCGCTATTATCTTGAAGGCTATCTCTTTCCAAACACTTATGAATTTTATCGTGACACCGATCCCGATGAGATCACCAGACGTTTTTTAGACCAGACACTGAGCGTCTACCAACAATACGCTCAAGAGTTTCAAAATTCCTCGCTGAGTGTTCACGAAATCTTTACCTTGGCTTCAATCGTCCAGTATGAAGCGGCAAAGCCTCAGGACATGAAGACAATAGCGAGCGTGTTCTTAAATCGGTTAGCTATTGACATGCCGCTGCAAAGTTCCGTGACCGTTTGTTATGCCATGGACATCGATAAAGAAAACGATTCGTGGACGATGTGTGAATACAATCCCGATTTTGATTCGCCATATAACACTTATATGTACTACGGTCTGCCTCCGGGACCTATATTAAATCCGGGACTTGATGCCCTTGTTGCGGTACTGGAACCCGAAAATACCGATTACTACTTTTTCATGGCTGATGTGTGTGGTGATGGCACTGTCTACTATTCGGAAGACTACGCTACCCATCAAGCCTATATCGACGAATACCTGACATGTTATTAGGAGAACAAATGCAAAACAAGCCTCTTATAATCGGGATTGCCGGTGGCAGTGCTTCCGGCAAATCTTCGATCGCCAAAAAACTTGAAGCTGCATTCGACGGCAAGAAAGTCATCAAGATCAAGGAAGACGATTATTATAACGACCAAAAAGACATGACGATGCAAGAACGCCTTTTGGTCAATTATGACCATCCATTCGCTTTTGACCATAAATTTTTGATCGAACAGTTGACTTCGCTGATCGATGGTAATCCCATTGACAAGCCGACCTATGATTATGTAAACAATACCCGTAGTGAAGTAACTGAAAGAATCGAAAGCGGAGACGTCATAATTTTAGAAGGTCTGTTTGTTTTGGAAGACGAGGAGATTCGCAAATTACTAGATATCAAGATCTTTGTCGATACACCGCCGGACGTTCGTTTTATCAGGAGACTAAAAAGAGATGTCAAAGAAAGAGGCCGTTCGATCGACAGTGTCATCAATCAATATCTCAATGTTGTGCGCCTGATGCATGACCAATTCATCGAACCGTCTAAAAAATACGCCGACTTGATCATTCCGGAAGGTGGGCACAATGTTGTGGCGATTGATCTTTTGATCACAAAAATATCTAGTATCATAAATTAAAAAGTGTTAAAATCTTTAAGAATTGGAGGAAATATGGCAGACGAAAAATTTTATGTGACTGAAGAAGGACTTCAGGATCTTAAGAGTGAATTAGATAATCTGATACATGTTGTCAGAGCAGAAGTAATAGATGAGCTCAAACAGGCAAGAGCTCAGGGCGACTTATCGGAGAATGCTGATTACGATGCCGCCAGAGATCGTCAGGCACAGGTTGAAGCCAGGATCAAAGAATTGGAGATGATGATCAACAATTCAGAGATAATCAAAGACAACAAAGGTGCCAAATATGTCCGTGTCGGATCGACTGTGGAAATTGAAGATATGGATACTAAACATATCGCAACTTATACGATCGTCGGTACGATTGAAGCTGATCCTTTAAATGGCAAACTTTCAAATGTAACACCGCTTGCAGAGGCTATTTTGGATAAAAAAGCCGGAGCAGTCGTCACTGTCAACGTCGATCAACCTTACAAAGTTAAGATTCTGGCTGTTAAATAATAGGAAAACTCAAGATTTAAGACTTATTAAGATATGATGATCAGAAAAATCGTTATCTTGATTGGTCTTTTTTTAATGGTGTTGACTATGATCGAATTATTGAAAAGATCCTTAGATATGGGAATAGTTTTACAATACACATCAAAGATTCCCCCAATCATCTCTATAAAGGAAAATCCCATAACTATCAGCGCCGGTACTAGCTTCTATCCGCAAAATTTCATCGATGTCTGTTATTGGGATGATTACTCAGTCGAGATAGACAACAATTACGATATCGAAAAGACGGGCGAGAAAATAATCGACATCTATGTTTTAACCGCTAGCGGTCGCTATACCAGCTCAATGACACTAAACGTAGTTGCCAAAGAAAAAGAGATCATAACCGTCGAGAAGATCGTATACCAGGACGATAATCCGCAAAAAAGCACTGAAGACACTTATGAAAGAAATCCCGAGAAACAAAAAGATGAAGAGGTGATAATTCAAGAGATCAATGAAGCAGATTATTTTGAAGGCTATCATGATATCGATCTGCCTGTCGATTCATCCGTTTCACTTTTAGCTCAAGCTTTAAGCAAAGATATCCATACAAACGTGCAGGTAAGCATAGACTATACCAATGTAAATCTTTCACAAATTGGGACGTATGAAGTGTATTACTATACCGATTTGGGTAAATTTAACGTTTTTGTCAATATTTATTAGGAATATCGCTATTTTATGTCTTTTAAAGATGTAAAGGAGATGTTCTATGAAGACCTTATTCAAAGTATTTCTGACACTATTCTCATTGTGCTTATTACTATTTCCGATCTGTGCAAACGCGACATCTTGCAACGATTCCGTTTGGAGCTTAGATACGGATACCCCTTATTTTATCGATGGTGATAAAAATCCGGACGGAACCTATCAAAAAGGTAACCGTATCGCCAAGATGATCTATCTTCCTGATAACGAAGTAGTCTTTTGCGTTGAACCTGAATACGGTTTTGATCCTTGCTCATCAGCATATTACGAAAAGAAATATCATCCTGATATCTCTTCAAGTCAAAAGAGTGAACTTTCAAAGATCGTCTTTGCCTATAAACAGGTCGATGACCAACTCGATCCTAAAACATCTGATTATTATGTGGCTGCTCAGCTTTTGATCTGGGAAGTATTGGGTTATGACCTTACGGTAAACGGTGGAAAAAATGCTGAAGACTTCGGATCATCTGCCATAGTCGATCTCATCGTCAAAGAGGAAGAAAAAGTAATAACTCCGCAATTTGAAGCTGTTGATGAGTATGAAATCGGGCAAACGTTTGCTTTGAACGATAAAAATGCCCTATTGACAAACGAGACTTATTCTGTGACTTACAGCAATGGTGTTGAAAATGTAACAATCACAGATAATACGTTGCACTTTAAAATCATTGACGACAATCCGGAAACCAAGATTTTAACACTGACTCCTATAACTAGCGAAAAAACATATCAAACCGATGACAACGGTTCATATTTCATACACAGCCATTATCAAGATGTCTTCCGATATCCGGGCGAAATATCAAAAAAGCTCGGAGAACTGACTTTGTATTTAACACCTAAGGAAAAGATGGGTGACCTCATCATTGAAAAGGTCGATCAGGATGGCAATCCGATCGACGGTGTAACTTTTGTATTTTACAGTGCTGTACTTAATTCCAAAGGGGAGCTTAGTGTCGGCGATGAGATCTTAAACGGGAAAACCTTTACAACAGCAAATGGCATCATCTGCTTAAATGATACACTGCCAGCGGGAAATTATTTTATAAAAGAAGTCGATTGTCCTCGTGAGTATATTTTAGATGACTCTTTTATACCGGTTGAAATCAAAGACGGGGAAGTAACGACAGTAGTCGTCGAAAACAAAGCTCGCGATCTGACCGTAAACGTCTTGAAAAAAGATGAAGATGATAATCATTTGATAAACGACACTCGTTTTACTATCTATTCTCTTAATACCGGCAATGATTCGATCATCCTTTTAAAAAGAGGTAATACCTATGATTTAAAAGATCTCTTTTCACTTAAAAATGAAACTGTCTTCTTTAGTGCAAACGATGCTGTAAATGTCAAAGACTACCAACTGGAAGCGATAAAGAATGCTCGTTTCAAAATGTATATAACGCAAAAAGAAGTTGATCCGCCTTTTATTCTCGATGGATTTTCGACTTTTGTTCAAAGAGTTGATAAAAATGTCAGCGTCTTAAATTCTTTAAAGGTCACATCGAAAGAAGGCGACGATATTACAACTTCCCTCAAATGTATTGACCAAAGTCAAGAGGATCAGCTTTTGTATCTTATAGAGTATAAAGATCATGGCTATCTCATCAAAAGAGGCAAAAATGTATACAACATCGAAGATGATCGCCCCCTTTCAACGAGCGATGATTATGAGATCTATAGAGTTGCCAGTGAAAATGATATCTATGTCATAAACGACGATGAAACGCTTATCAAAGAAAAGGCTAAACATCTGAGTGTCGATATAATCGATGAGAGAATTACCGGAAGAACTTATTTGCAAACAAGCGAAGATATTACGATCTTTAATACTGTCAAAGAACCTGTTGCAAATTTTACAACCGATGGTAATAAAGTTGATATCAGTAGCCTTGACGATGGCACCTACTTATACAAGGACACTGTCGGTAACTTTATAGAGTTTACTAAAGCAAGTGAAGATGGCAGCGTAAAATTTGCAAATCTAAAAGGAAGCGGTGAATACCTGCTTTGTGAATATCAACCGGCATCAGGATATGAATACGGTGATCAAAATCCCTGTATTCTAGTAAACAAAAACACTGCAGATACCAAAAATTTTGTGAATACGACTTTTAAAAATAAGACCAAAGAAGTAACGTTAGAACTTTATAAAATAAATACCGACAGAGATATCCTTTTAAATGGAGCGGAGTTTGAAGTCTACGCAGATGAATACTCATTATCATCGGATATATCTATAAGTGAAGACCAAAACGAAGGCGATAAAAGATATATAGGCAAATATATCTCCGGGTATCTTCATGTCGACGGCGACGATTTTGGTACCATAAACGATTTTGAAGATCTTGTTTTGGAGATCTATAAAGAGGGGACTTTGTGCAAAAGTTTGGATATGGCCAAAGAGTTAAATATCGGCGGTCTTGACGATGGAACCTACACTTTAAAATTAAAAAACGTCACCTTAGAAGATTATCCTTATAAGTCGATCACTAAAAAGGTAGCTAAAGGCATGATCTTTATCGATGGTCTTAAAGTAAATGAGCGAGTTATCTTAAAAGAGGTCAAGGCGCCGATGGGCTACAGTCTCGATGCTGACGAATTCAGCGTTACTTTAACCGATGATAAGCTAAGTGGCAAAGTGCCATATTTTCGCATAAATGAATTACTGATTATTCCGCCCGAAAAAGAAAAGATAAAAATAGAAAAGATCATTCCGCCGACGATGACCGAATATGTATAAAGGCTATCTCGCATTTATACTTTTCATCCTTCTGATCGGTGCCAATATTCTGAAGTTTGACAAGATATCATTTGATGAAATAGAAAAAACGGTGTATGAAATTGAAATCAAAGGCGCCGTTTTAAACCCGGGCGTTTATAAGACAGATAAATTCACTTCGATCAAAACACTTCTAAACAAAGCCGGATTATTAGAAAATGCCGATATCTCACATATCAATCTGACACAAATACCGACACCCGGAAGTGTCATCACCGTCAAAGATAAGGATTCATTAAAAGAGGTTCTCATATCGATAAACAGTGCTTCTTTAAGTGAACTTGACACGCTTCCGGGGATCGGGCCTAGTATCGGCGCAAAGATCATTGAATACCGCGAAAAAAACAGCGGATTTAAAAATGTCGAAGAGATCAAAAATGTTTCCGGAATAGGCGAGAAGACATATGAAAAACTTAAAGATCTCATCACTTTATAGAGATCCATTTGCACTTCTTTTACCATTTTTAATAATACTCTATACGCAAAACATCTACATCCTAAGTGGCTGTATGATTTACGTATTTTGGCGATTTGGTCTTTTAAAGATACTTGCTTTAGTAATTTTAGTGCTCTTAGTACTATTGCGCCTTTTACCCCTTATGATCGTTAGCGATCTTTATTTTATCAAGGGTATAAAAAGTAACGGTTATTTCGCTTCCAACCTTTTGTACGACGTCGAAGTATATACCGATGCAAAATTGAATATAGATGAAATTATAGAAGTAGAGGGTAAGGCAAACATTCTCGATAAAGATAAATTTAAAAACGGTATCTACTATCGATATCATACCGAAGAGGTCAGATCTTTGTCTGTAATACCATCCTTAAGATCTTTTCTGTTCTCAAGATACCAAGAGCTCAGTGATGATAGCTATAAAAGTTTTCTGGGAAAAATTCTTTTTGATTATGTAGAGTATGACAGTACCTATTTTTTTGATATATCAGCAGATCTTTCTGTCTATTACCTTTTTCGCTTTTTAGAAAAAATTTTCAAAAAGAGCAAATTCAAAGATTTTTTATCTTTTATAGCGATAACACTTGTATGCGGCATTGATTATGGTTTGATGAGGGTATTTCTTTTTAAGATGACACCAAAACTGACTCAGGACAAGACACAGTCGTTTGCTTTGGCATGTATTTTGTTAGTACTGTATGATCCCTGGCGAATCTACAGCTATAGTTTTATCATTCCCGTTTTATTGCGAATGGTTCTACTCTTTAGATCGAAATTTGATTTTAAAGTGGTTATGACTTTAATTCAATCTTATTTTTTTAATAGGACAAATCCTATGATGATCATGGGTTATAAAGGGATCATGTATTTGATCATCGCTTTTCAAGTCAGTGCTGTTGCAGGTCTTATTTTAAAGCCGGCCATGCCGCTTTCGCGATTTATCTTCTCTTTTATTGAAGCGATACAGCCTTTTTTGAATATTCATTTTAAAGGTCGTATAACGCTCTTTTATATCATTGTCTTGTATTTACTGATCAAATATCTGAAGATCGAAAATAGTGGGTTAAAATGGCTTTTAACGTTATTATTTATATCTGCCAATGTTGCAAATCTGAATGCGACAATATCTTTTATCGATGTCGGTCAGGGAGATGCCATCTTAATAAGAGCGCCTTTCGGAAGAGAAAATATCCTCATCGATACCGGAAACGAATATAACAATTACAAACTTCAACGTTTTCTCGATGCCAAAGGTGTTTATTCCATCGATCATCTGCTGATAACGCATTCCGACAGTGATCATAGCGGCAACCTTAAAGAACTGTATAAAGACTACGATGTCAAAAATACAGTTATCGACCACCAAGATGTCGTGACTGACAATTTTCATTTTTACAGTTTAAATCAAGACAAATGGGATAATACTAACGACAACAGTCTGGTATACTATTTAAACTTTGGAGGGATCGACTTCTTATTTACCGGTGACATTTCAAAAGAAGTTGAAAAAGATATTCTTAGTTCTTACCCCGGTCTAAAGGCAGATATCCTTAAACTTAGCCATCATGGCTCAAAGACCAGTACAGCAAACGAGCTTTTAGTATATACAAGACCAAAGATAGCCATCGCCTCCACAAGCGGACAATATTCTCATTCCGCAAAAGAAGTCAAAGATCTTTTAGAGATCTGGCAGATCGATCTTTATACTACTGAAGACAAAGGAAGTATATCGCTTAATTATTATTGGAATGTGAACATTTTGAAAATGGACAGTGGTGAATTTGCTATAATAAGTGAGTGATATACTTAATTGACGGTAATGAAACAGTACTCATAAAAGAAAAGATCGCTGAACTTTTGACTAAAAATAAAATTCAGCGTTCAGATATCTATCGCTATGACGGAACCAATCGTTATTTTGATTTTAAAGAACTTTTAGAAAATTTGAATACACCGCCGTTTTTAAGCGCTCGTAAAGCAGTTATTTTTAAAGATCCGCCTTTTTTAATCAAGGCCGATAAAAAAACCGTTAATGATAATAGTGTTAATGCGTATCTGCAATCCTTTTGTGATTATATAAAAGAACCTCTATATGAGATCGATTTGATCATATATCACGATCAGGGCAAGTTTTCCAGTTCTAAAATCTTAAAGACGATCAAAGAAAATGCACAATACCTCAAGATCGAAACCGCCGATTTTTATAGCGATGCAAAAAGTGCGATCAGTGCCTATCACTTGAATATCGATCAAAAGGCAACGCAACTACTCATCCAATACGCCAATAACAGCATAAGCAATCTTAAGCTCAATCTCGACAAGCTTTCTTTATATCCGGACAAGATCGATGAAGAAGTCGTCAAAAATATATGCGATCGTTCGATCGATGCGCTGATCTTTAATCTGGTAAATGCCATCTTCGCTAAAGATATAGACAAGAGCTTTTCAATAATCAGAGATTTCCGCTCCCTTGATATCAATGTCTTCATGATCATCGCATATATTGCCGGTCAACTACGGTTTTATAATGAGATGCAATATTATGAGAAAAATCATTATACGACCAATCAAATTTTAAAGATAACCGGGGCTAAAGAGTTTCGGATCAGATTAGGTTTTGATGTATTGCACAGGTATCATGATCTGGACTTTTTAAGGATACTCTGTGAGCTCGCAAAGCTCGAGCAGCGTTTAAAATCAGAAAATTTACTCGATCCGTATGAAAGTTTAGAACTTTTTATCATTAATTTGGAAGGCGGACATTATGCAGGCAATTAAAGATATCTTTCGCATCGGCCGTGGACCCAGCTCATCACACACGATTGCACCTAAAAGAGCTGCCGATCTTTTCAAACAAGTATACGGCCCGCAAGATCGATATGAAGTCGATCTTTACGGTTCACTGGCCCTGACCGGTAAGGGGCATAAAACCGACGAAATCATCATGCAGGCTTTAGATGGTAAAGCTGTTATCAATTTCAAAAAAGACCTGAGTGTTGCCGAAAATCTTTTTGTGATCAGAGGGTATAAAGGAGTAGACGAAACGGCGGTATGGCATATAAAGTCACTGGGAGGCGGAGCGATCAAAATCAAAGAATACGACAGTGGCGATGAAAGAGAGGTTTATCCGCATAATACCTTTGATGAGATCAAAAAATATTTACGATCAAAAGATATTTCATTATTGGATTACTTATTAGAATATGAACCCGATATACTGGAATACCTTGACGGTTGTTTTGATGTGATGATCACATCTGTAGAAAGAGGTTTAGAAAAAGAAGGGGTCCTTAGCAAAAAACTCAATGTCTATCGCAGTGCCAAAGATCTTTACCATGAAGGACTTTTGAAAAGTGATGCCGATCTCAAAAGAATGGCATATGCCTATGCTGCCGGTGAAGAAAATGCTGACGGACAATACGTCTGTACGGCACCGACACTTGGAAGTTGCGGCGTAGTTGCAAGTTTTGTCTACAGTTCTTATAAGGACGACGGCTTTAAAAAGTCGGATATTGTAAAGGCGTTGGCTGTAGGCGGACTTTTTGCCAACATCATCAAGACCAATGCGACGATTTCCGGCGCAATGGGGGGCTGTCAGGCCGAGATCGGTACGGCTTGTGCACTTGCTGCCAGCGCTATCGCTTTTTTAAAAGGGGCTGACACCTATATCGTTGAATACGCAGCGGAGATCGGTATCGAACACCACCTCGGTCTGACCTGCGATCCGGTCATGGGCATGGTTATCATACCCTGCATCGAAAGAAATGCTATGGCAATACTGCGCAGTTATGACGCCGCTTTACTGGCGCTTAACATTTCTAAATACCACACTCATAATGTATCTTTTGACATGGTCGTCAATTCCATGAATTATACCGGTA
>CALUZL010000098.1 GCA_944325295.1 uncultured Erysipelotrichaceae bacterium
CCAAAAACAAGCGAAAAAGAAGTAAAGTGGATACGGCTGCAAAAGTTGTATCCTTCATCATCACCCTCGCTTTGATATGTTTGGTCACCGGTCTTATCGTCATGTTTACCCTTTTAAAAGACAGACCGGTTCTCGATGTAGACGATTTTATCAGCGAACAATCCAGCCAGATCTACGATCGTTATGATCAGATCATTGGCGAAGCAGGCAGTGTCAAGCGTGAAAACATCAGCTATGACGATCTTCCCAACGTTCTTATCGATGCCTTTGTTGCTACCGAAGATTCGCGCTTTTTTGAGCATAACGGTTTTGATGTTCCGCGTTTTACCCAAGCCTTTCTTGAAAACTTGAAGACTTTGAGTTTTTCACAGGGCGGAAGCACCTTTACCATGCAGCTTGTCAAGAATACTTATTTCACCGATGATGAAGAGGGCAAAGGCGCTGTCAAATCCGTTGAGCGGAAAGTTCAGGAGATCTCTTTGGCCTTAGAACTTGAACACAACATCAGCAAAGAGAAGATCCTTGAGCTCTATTTGAATAAGATCAACTTCGGCGGATCGGGAAACATACGTGGTATCCAAAAGGCCAGCCAGTATTATTTCGGAAAAGATGTTTCTGAATTAAACATCTCGGAAAGTGCCCTATTGGCCGGAATCATCAATCGTCCAAACGCTTATAATCCGCACAATGACCTGCAAGCGGCGACAAATCGCCGAAATACAGTTCTCTACCTCATGAATTATCATGGTTATATCACCGATCTCGAATATGAACTGGCCGTATCGATTAAAGTTGAAGACCAGCTTGTCGATCCGAGTCATCGCGGTTCGGTAGGCGATGGCAATCCTTATCAGGCTTATATCGATGAGGTCATATCCGAGACTATCGAACTTACCGGTTATGATCCGACCACTACACCTATGCGCATCTACACCGCTATGGATCCGGGTGTACAATCGCTTATGGACAATATCCAGGCCGGAAATACCGACGCCTTTGAATTCCCGGATGAAGACTTTGAAGTCGCTTCGATATGTATCAATAACCAGACCGGTGAGATCGTCGGCATTCTGGGTGGTCGAAATTATTCATATGGTGGCGAATTGCTTTTGAACCATGCAACTTCACAAAAGAACCAACCGGGATCATCGATAAAACCGATGCTTGAATATGCTTTGGCTTTTGAGAATCTCGGATGGGCAACATCGCATGTCTTAGTCGATAAACCACTGATGTGGGCCGGTACAGATGTCGTCGTGACCAATTCCAACAACACTTACCTCGGTGAAGTACGTTTAAAGGATGCCGTCGGCAACTCCTTGAATACGCCTGCCATTCAAACCCTTCAGGCAGTTATCGATGAGATCGGAAGCGCAAATGTCGTTGAATACTTAAACAATCTAGGCTTTGAAGTGACCATGGATGACTTCAATTTGCAATATGCGATCGGCGGATCGACGTTCCAAGCTTCTTGTCTTGAACTCGCAAGTGCCCAGAGTACATTGTTCAATGGCGGAGTCAGGGTAGAACCACACACGATAATCCGCATTGAATTTTTAAACGGCAGAGATCCGATCGAGCCGGAATATGAGACTTATGAAGTCCTTTCGCAAGAAGCGGCCTATCTTGTAACCGATCTTCTCTACAGCAACGTCCACGACGGCTATGCCAATCTTATGGGTATCCTACAAGACGATTATCCAACATATGCCAAGACCGGAACTACGGACTGGGGATCAGCCGGCAACCAATACGGAATACCGAGCGGAGCAGCCAAAGACGGTTGGATGATCGGATCGACAAGCCAATACACGACGGCGACTTGGATCGGCTATGATAAATACACTACGGAATCCGGTGAAAAAGGATCTTATCTGACCAACGGCAAATACCTTTTGAACATTCAAGGAAACGTAACTAATCTGATCTTGGATCAAACGGTGGCTTCATTTGGTTCTCCGCAAGCTGTATCGCGACCAAGCGGTGTCAGCAATATCGAACACATCTTAGGTACTTTCCCATACGCCGCACCGATCGAGGGCATGAACGAATCTCTTATAGCTCATGGCCTTATAAAATCAAGTGCCGTTGAACTTGTAAACGCTGAAGATGAATTAGTCGTCGACGAATTCACGGGTGATTTTGAAGCTTCCCTTGGAGCCGATGGCACGATCAGCATAACCTGGCCGGCATATTCTGATCCGAGCAAGTTTACGGTTGCCGAATCAGTCTTAGATATAAGTCTCAAAGACGCCGCGGGCAATGTTATTGTCCAAGCCAGTGGAAACAGACTGTTTGACTATTCGTGGATCTTTGGACCGATGCGCTATAAAGTTGATATCAAAGTCGACGGTCAAGTCACAGAAACGATCATTTCCGAAAACGCCTCGACAACCCAAACGACGACAAACAGTTACAATCGCGGCGATGAAGTCGAGATCTGTGCCTATTACGGCTATGAATCACAACCCGCTGGGAAAGGTTCAAATCAAGTCTGCAAAATCGTCGAGGTCGAAAGGACTAGCAGCGGAAGCGACAGCGTCGCCAACCTTTTAAAGATCGACGGCCCAACGATGAGTACTGTCGGAAGTACAGAAACGTTTAGAGCTGATATCGACAGTTCCTATGATATCGATGATGAGAATTTTGTATGGACACTCAGCGGTCCGAATATTGAAGGCAGATATGAATCATCTTCGCTTTTAGAGTTTACCTTCGACGATCCGGGTACCTATACCATAACCTGTTACTATGAATCAGGCATGTTGTCGCTGAGTGACAGTTTGCAAATAACGGTAATCTAAAAAATCGGGGTCATAAGACCTCGATTTTTTATATCGTTTAAATGAGATGACAGCCAAACTAATCTTCTTCTTTATCACTCACAAAACCGGCGATCGCAATATTGACACTGCGAGCTTTAATACCGGTCATGTCATAGACGTGATCATATATCTCTCTTTGAAGATCTTCACACACTTTTGCAATGTCTGCCCCCTGTGATAAGCGAACGTTGATATCGATCGTTATATCGCCGTTTTTTAGCATCTTTATCTTGCAAGTGTCAGCGTCTTTCTTAAGTGCTACAGCCTCTTTCACATTTCTGATCGATGTTTTGGCTATGTCACCTATAGCGCCGACACTCATCATCGCTTTTCCGATCTGAGGGTTATCATCTAAAACATAATATTCGTTAGCCATATATTTCCTCCGTTTTTTATTATATAACATTTTATTTGATTAATTCTATCCAACTTGTCGCAATCCCTTCGGATACTTGTTTTTTAAAATATTCTTGGCCGCTTTACAATATCCTAAGGCCAGCCCTCTGTACGTTATAAGATAGTAGCCATCGGAAACATCTCTTTTAAGCTCATGACCTCTTATGTACAAGTCATACTCTTCATCGGTGATATCGACGATTTTTCTAAAATACGGTCGAAACAGATTAGACCGATAAAAATGATGTTGCGGCATGAAGATCTTTCCTTTTATTGATCCCAAGTAAGTACCATAACTCATCACCCCCTCTTTCAGATCATAAAGAGGTTTTAAAGATATGTAGAAGCGATCTTTTACCTCATACAGGTAATAGTCATCAAGGGAGATCTGATCTTTTAAAAAAGCTTTAACGATCTTGTTGTCTGTCATTTTTAAATAGGAGATATCAGCTGCCTTCTCTTGCTTATCCTTTTTTAAAAGAGCCATGTATTGACCTTCAGATCCATCGATAAAGCTCAATATTCGATCCTTTATAAAGATCATATCCGGATGTTTACTTACAAAGCTATCGACCATCATCACGTTTTCTTGCGTAGTAAAGGTGCAGGTGCTGTACAGTAAAGTTCCGCCGTTTTTCAAAAGCCGATAGGCATCTTCAAGGATCGTCTCTTGTCTTTTTACACACGTTTGAATATCACTCATGGTCAAAGTTTCAACGATCTGGGGATACTTTCTTGCCATACCCATACCGCTGCACGGAGCATCGACGATCACAAGATCAGCTCGTCCCTGCAATTTTTCGGCAAGAGCGGTCGTATCTTTATTGGTGATTATGATATTGCTGATGCCGGATCTTTCGATATTGTTCAAAAGAGCTTTTACCCTTTTATAGTTTACTTCGTTAGCGATGATCAAAGCGTTATCGTTTGTAAGTTGAGCGATATCGATCGTCTTACCGCCGGGCGCAGCACAAAGATCAACGATCAAATCCGCTTTTACATCACCGACAAACTCGACAGTCTTGGCTGCGCTTTCTTCTTGCGGGTATACAAGGCCTAATTCATAGGCTTTGTGTTTGCCGATGTCATCGATGTCATAGCGATATGAATAATTACAGATAGTGCTTTTTGTACAGGGAAAATCTAAAATGTTTGCAATTTCTGTTTGTGAAGCTTTTAAGGTATTGATTGTAAAAGAGCGCGCCGGTGGTGCTTTTAAAAGCTCGCTTAACTCCTCATACTTTTGTGGAAATACTTCCTTTATGATCTCATAATATAAAGTCATCTCTATCATCTTGACTCATAGCTTGTTTTTGGTCTTTTTTCAGTTGCTCTCTAAGCTCTTCCATCGAGGAAAACCGTCTATCATCCCTTATACGCTCACAAAGATAGACGATGATGTTTTCACCATAAATACACCTGTCAAAATCGAGGATATTGACTTCGTAGGTCACACCGTTGTTATCAGCTATTGTAGGGTTGTTGCCAATATTAATCATCGCTTTATATATCTTTGCACCGACTTTGGCATAGCCGATATATACACCGTGTTTCGGACAAAGTATTTCACTATCGATCTTGAGATTAGCTGTCGGAAATCCGAGACGATGGCCATTTTTAAGGCCGTGAACGACTTCTCCTTTATTGAAATAAGTATATCCCAAAAGTGTATTAGCCAGTTTAACATCACCTTTTTCTAAGGCCAGGCGTACGGCGGTTGAAGAAATCTTCTCCCCCATGTAGCACACCTCATCTACGATCACCACTTCAAATCTATCTGCGGCTTTTTGTTTGAGCTTTAAGGCATTGCCCATTCCCTTGTAAGCATAGTGAAAATCAAAACCGCACACCAATGCCTTAAGCGGCAGCGAACACAGGACTTTTTCAAAGAAGACATCTTCATCTAAATGTGAAAATTCTTCGTCAAACGCAAAAACAATACAGTTATCAATGCCCATTTTCTCAGCTATCTTAAGTCGATCTGAAAAGGCCTGGATATGATGGTGGCGTTTTTTAGTGATTATATCTTTGGGATCGGGATAAAAGGTTATCAAAGTGCTCTCGCTATTATACTTTTTTGCCAATTCTTTCGTCTTTGTGATCAAAGCTTGATGTCCTATGTGCAGACCGTCAAAATAACCAATACAGGCACATATCGGATCCTTGAGATCGATCTTTTCTTTTAAATCGTAATAGTACACTTTCATCAGAACAACCCTCGTGCGCAGGCAAAAAGATCTTCCTCTTTGCGCTTATAAACAGCCAAAACTTCACCATTATTTACTAATAAGACCTTATCATCTTTACAATTCAATCTTATCTTCTTGCCGTTTTTGATATCGGCAACATTTGGATAATCGATCGTTTCATAGAGGTTTGCTAAAACCTCATAAAGCGTGTGCTCTTTAAAATTGCCCTTTAAGACTTCATCGAAATCATCGCACTCTTCAAGTCGCACATTATCGATGCGCGTCCTTTTTAACTCTTCCAAAGTACCGATCATTCCCATGGCTTGAGTAATATCGAAAGCCAAAGAGCGAACATATGTCCCGGAAGACACGACGCATCTGAAGCTGAACCAATCATCGCCCATAGCTAAAAGCTCGATATCGAAGATCTCGACCTCTCTTTTAGGAATGTCGACAGGTATACCTCTTCTTTGATATTCGTAAAGTTTTTTCCCACTGACTTTTATGGCGCTTGTCAGGGGTGGGGTTTGAACATATTTCTTTTTAAAACTCAAAACGGTTTTCAATACCTCATCCCTTATAAGCTTCTTTTCATGTTTTGTCTCGACGATCTGACCGTCTTTGTCAAGTGTATCGGTACGATATCCTATTTTAACCTTTGCCTCGTATTCCTTTATCGCTGCGGACAAGAATTGATTGGCCTTGCAAGCTTTATCGACGAGGATGATCATGACACCGGTAGCCATAGGGTCAAGGGTGCCAGTATGACCGATGGTGCGCGTATTAAAGACTTTCCGCAATCTATAGCACATATCGAAAGAAGTCATATTTGCTTTTTTATTGATGAATAATACCTGACTCACGATAGTTATTATAGCATTTTAAAACTTTAAAATGTTAATATATAAGGCATGAGTGTAAAAAAAGTACTGTCTTGTATACGTAAGGCCGATATCGATTACGGTCTTATAAATAACGGCGATCGAATCGGGGTCGGCATAAGTGGTGGCAAAGATTCTAATCTTTTACTGTATGCACTGTACCTGTATCGTTTTCTTTCCAAAAACACTTTTGATAAACAATTTGATATCATCGGTATCCACATCGATCTAAACTTTGGCGAAGAAGATTTTTCAAAGATCGAGACTTGGTTTAAAGATTATCCGCTCACGATCCACAAAGAAAAAGCCCGGATCGCCGACATCCTCTCGATGTACCCCAAAAACGGCAAGATCCAGTGCAGCCGTTGTTCGACCTTAAAAAAAGGTGCCGTTATCAAAGCGGCAAAAATGTTAGGTTGCAATAAAGTGGCCTTTGCGCATCATTTTGACGATGCGATTGAGACACTTTTTTTAAACATGATATATGGTGGACGCATTGCCACTTTTGACCCTAAGATGTTTCTCACAAATCAAGAGATCACCTTTATCAGGCCGTTTTGTTACGCATACGAAAAAGACATCCGGAAAGCTTGCAAAGACATCGACCTTCCAAGCATCAAAAGCGGCTGTCCAAATGACGGTTACACTAAAAGGCAAGAGATGAAAGAACTCGTCCATGCGCTATATCATCGCTATCCGCAAGCTAAAGACAATTTTCGACTAGCTCTTCATAACGAAGACAAACTCAATCTCTGGCATAAAGAGAAGCCAGAGTAATACCACACGTCAAAGGCAAGGGCAAGACTACATCCTTCGCCTTTTTTATTGTAAATAGCTTTGCAATCGAAAAGTCGCTTTTGCCAAAGACAATACTAAAAGGATCTTCGATTTTAACAGTACCGATATCACTGCCGCACTCATCATCAAAACAATACAGATGATTATCCGGAAAGCTGTTCTCATATTCGTATAAATCTTTAAATCTTTCGATGTTGCAATAGAAGATGGCGCCCATCGATGAGCGGATGATCTTCGGTTCAAACCAATCACTGTCATTATCAATGATAGCGATATTGCGCATGTTGAAAGATATGCAGGTCCTAAGGATAGTACCGAGATCGCCCTTATCGATAAGGCCGCTGATAACAACATGATTACCGGCAGTCAAATGATTGCTGAATTTTCGGAAATAGGCGACCACATAACAGTTTTCCTTGACCGATAAAAGATCAATCGTCCTGTCATCTTCGATAAGCGGAACTCTGTTAGTAAGACAAATTTTCTTTAATCTGGCAAAATAAGCGTTGTCGATGATCTTTGACGAGTAGAGCACTTTTTCTACAAATTCCGGGTGATTCTCGAGCAGTTCAACAGTTATCGACATTCCCAGCGTATATGAACACGCTGCCTCTTTTGTATACTTGATCATGACTATATGATACAAAATTTAAAAAAGGTATACCACATTTATCGTGATATACCTAAAGTTCAAGCTGTCTCGATAACGATCTTGCCATCTTTCACTCTAACGGTGAAATGTTTTGTATCCGGACTGGTGATTATGAGCTTTGCCAATTGTGATTCCAAGGTCCTCTGGATATAGCGTTTCATCGGCCTTGCGCCGAATGTGGGATCGTAGCCGTTTTTGGCGATAAGGTCTAAAGCATAATCATCGATATCAAGTGTTATATCATTTACTTTTAAACGCTCTTTTAATTGATTGATGAATTTAACCGCGATATCTCTTATGACGATGTCATCTAACGGATTAAAGATAATGATCTCATCGATTCGATTTATGAATTCGGGTTTGAAGTAGTTTCTGATGAGTTTATCGTATTCCTCGACTTTCAATTCTTTATCCTTCTCAAAGGCGTACTCACTGCCCAAATTCGAAGTCATGATGATGATCGTATTCTTAAAATCGACGGTTACACCTTTGGAGTCTGTGATCCGTCCGTCATCCAAGATCTGCAAAAGGATGTTGAAGACATCGGGATGGGCCTTTTCGATCTC
>CALUZL010000099.1 GCA_944325295.1 uncultured Erysipelotrichaceae bacterium
ATTTGGATGGGTGCAGGTCTTAAGATCGAGATTTCTAAATGATTCTTTCGTTGAGACGCCGCGGTATGGCTTTACGAGTAAGATATAGAGATGTTTGAGTGTATTTTTAATAGGTACGACGATATCACCGGTACCGCTGACCCGTGCACAGCGACCGATCAGGCAGAAAAACTCATCAGAACCAATGGCAATACATACCTCACGATAATCATCGAGCGTCATCGGCAACTTCAAGATCGTCGCGATCGCCCTTATGACCATAGCGCCATCGGCGCTGCCTCCTGCTAGGCCGCCCTGAGTAGGAATATTCTTGCGAAGATTTATTTGAAAGTTCTCTTTAAAGTCATACTTTTGCCGCATTACTTCAACAGCTTTCAATATCGAATTGTGGGGATTGCGATTGATGTAATCCCGGTTTGAGGTAAACTGCATCTGGGGTGCTAAACAAATATCGATCTCATCGTAAAAACTGACCGGTGCCATGATCATTTCTAACTCATGATAACCATCTTCGCGCCGAGACTTGACGTTTAAACCGAGATTGATCTTAGCGTAAGCTCTGATTTTCATACAATTCTCCATACAACCTTAAAAAGTCCTCTAAAGTCAACTCTTGGGCTCGGACTCCATCTTTAAAACCCAGATCGTTTATGGTCTTGTCGATGTTGGCAAAGGTATCTTGCAAGTTATTCTTTAAAGTTTTGCGCCTTTGTCTGAAGCTGTTTTTGACCAGTTCGCTGAATCTTGCCTCGTCGAGTTCTTTGTGTTTCTTCGGTGTAAAACTTATTACGGCACTGTCGACTTTCGGGCTTGGATAAAAGACTGTTTTTTTGATCTTGGTCAATAATCTGATGTCGTATTTAAAATAAGTCAAAACGCTCAGTGCACTATAATCCTCGCTACCGACACCGGCCAAAAAGCGATCCGCCACTTCTTTTTGGACCATGACGATTATTTTTTGAATATTGAGATCACTTTCAAAAAGCTTAAAGAGAACCGGTGTAGTTATGTAGTAGGGAAGGTTGGCGCAAACGACGATCCTTTCCTTACGATAGGGCATATCACTGAAATCGACATTCAGAAAATCACCGGGAATGATCTCGATGTTTTCGGTGTCTTGAAAGATGTCATTGAGGGCAGTTATGAGTTTTTTGTCTATCTCATGGGCGTAGACTTTTTTAAAATAGCGACTCAAAAACTGCGTAAGCGCTCCGATCCCCGGGCCGATCTCAAGGGCTGCAGCACCCTCTTGGCAAGCTGCTTTGGCGATCTTTTCAATGATGTTGGGATCGATAAGAAAATTCTGACCGAATTTCTTGGTCGCCTTCAGATCATATTTTTTAAGGATAGTCATCGTGACCGATGGTTTGGCTATAACGTCATTCATCGAGTAGTTCCTGCAATTCTTTAAAATCTGTCCCGAGCATATTCAAGCGTTTGCGAAGCGTCTTGGCATTGCATTCACCGAGGTGATAGTGATCACTGACTTTAAGACGTCTTTTGCGATTGCCGATAAGATCGAGCGCAAGCATCTCAGATATCCCTATTCTATCATTGCCATCACCATAAGTTATACAATTTTTCAAAGCTTCACTGAGCACTTCTTTTGAGGCGTGCTCAACACCTACTTTGCGCACCGTCTTGGCATCTTTTTTAAGGATAAAGGTGTTTTTTAATCCCGGGATCGCTTCGTTTATCCGCTTTCTTATCTTTTCGCCCGGTGTGTCCGGATCCAAAAGAAGGATGACCCCTCTTTTTTGAGCTGTTTCTCTTATGAGATCAATAGTCTCATCAGAAAGACTGAGACCGAAAGTGATGATCGTGTCACAGTCAAAAAACCGTTTGAGATGGGCGCTGTCGTTTTTGCCCTCGACAACGATTACCTCATTTATCTTCATGATATGGCCCCAAAAAGCCTTTCGTAATTGGCCTTCACCTTTAAAGTCAGCTCTTGTAATGGGATATTCAAATGTTCGCTTATAAAAGCGTAGACGTATTTTACGTTTTGGGTTTTATTATTTTGACCGCGAAGCGGCACAGGTGTCAAATAAGGAGCGTCCGTTTCGCACAAAAGATAGTCAAGATCGATCGCCTCCAAAGTTCTGACGCCCTGCTTATTGCCTGCATAAGTCAGTGTCCCGCTGAAGGATATATAATAGCCAAGTTCGATAAACTTTTCAGCCATCTCTTTACTTCCGGAAAAACAATGGATGACCCCTTTTTTACGGTTGGCATGTCCTTTTAAGATCTCATAGGTATCATTCATCGCCTCCCGGCTGTGGATGATCACCGGCAGACCGATTCTATCGGCAAGATGCAGTTGCTTTATGAAAAGCTCTTTTTGTTTGTCGGCGATATCTTTGGCCCAATGGTAGTCAAGACCGATCTCGCCCAAGGCGACGACGCCCTCATTTTTTAAAAAGTCTTCAAGCTCTTTAAGATCTTGGTCGCGATAGGCGGCGGTATCGGTTGGAAAGATCCCGCGAGCAAAGCTGAAATAGTTATCATCTTTTAGTTTTGGATATAATGCTTCTTCATCCTTTTCCGTAAGGACAAGCAAGGATTTGATCAGCCCTTCGCTTTTGGCTTGGGCGATCTCTTTGCGGTACCGGTCAAGATCGTGCTCTTGGTTTGTGATATGTGTATGTGAATCGATATATAACATAGTCTATTTCCCCAAACAGAAGTTTTTGAACAAGTGATCGATCAGATCGTCTTCATAGTCTTTGCCGATGATCATACTGAGATGATGATAAGCTTCATAAAGTCCTGATGAAAGAAGATCAAGCGGCACGTCGTCAGCAGCTTCCTTTAAAAGTGAAGCAAACTCCGCATGAGCTTTTTTCATGAGGGCTATCTGTCTTTCGTTGTTTAAGATATCTTCGTCGATCAGGGCTTGGTCGCTTTGATACTCGTCGTTGAGCTTTGCGACAAGTTCCTTTATATCCCCGCTGAGGGCACTGATACCGATGGCGTCATCGACCTTTTTGATATCGGTCTTATTGTATACGACAAGATGTCTTTTATCCTGAATAAGTCTTAAAAGTTCTTCGTCTTCTCTTTCTAAAGGTCTTGAGGCATCAAGAACCAAGATCACAAGATCGGCCTCTTTTATGGCTTTCAAAGAGCGCTCGATCCCGATCTTTTCGATCACATCTTCGCTTTCTCTGATCCCGGCCGTATCGATAAGATGCAAAGTGACGTTGCCAAGATCGACACTGTCTTCGATGAGATCACGCGTCGTTCCGGCGATATCGGTCACGATCGCTTTATCTTTTTTTATCAAAGCATTCAAAAGTGACGACTTGCCGACATTCGGCTTCCCGACGATCGCCGTCTTTAAGCCGTCTTTGATGATGCGAAAACGCTCTGCTTTTGTGATCATCGAAGCTGTCGTCGTGACCCATTTTTTTAAAGATGGTATCAGATCGTCGTGGGTTATCCTTTTGACGTCGTCGTATTCAGGGTAATCGATATTGACTTCGATCATGCCGATCATCTCCATGACCTCGCTGATGAGGGGCTCGATCAGCCTTTCGATACTGCCGTCAAGTCCTTTTATCGCGCTTTTGTGTTTGATCTCGCTGTCGGCTTTGATGAGATCGTTTACCGCTTCGGCTTCGCTCAGATCGATACGGCCGTTCAGGTAAGCTCTTTTGGTAAATTCACCATTCATAGCCAGTCTTGCACCCTTGGCCAAACACAGGTTCAATACCTTGCGTGTGACATAGATCCCGCCATGGGTATTGATCTCGACGATGTCTTCCCTTGTATAAGTATATGGTGATCGAAAGACTGAGACTAAGACCTCATCGACCTTTTTGTCATCGTCCATGATATACCCATGGACGATACGGTTTGTGCGTACTTTATTCAGGTCTTTTGAAAAGATCTCATTGACGATCGGTATGGCATCATCGCCACTCAGCCTGACGATTGCAATCGCGGCATTGTTTAAAGCGGTCGCCGTTGCGACGATGGTGTCACTTAACATCCTTGCCTTCGATCCTTTCGCGTGCTGAACGCATGGCGATGTATAAAAGGATCGGCGTGCTGATCATGACCCATATGAGACTTCCATACATCACAGCTGTCGGCATACTTTTTACAAACAGGAAATCAAGTATCAAGATGGCGATGTTTACCGCCATCAATATTAAGCTTATCTTCAATTTCATAGATCTTCCTCAAACACAAAATCTTCCTTCTTCAATTCATCTAAGAGTGCATCCTTATCTTCCAAGACCCTTTTGGCTTGATTGAGGATCGCCTCTTCTACCATATTCCGGGCCAGGCGGCCATTGCCGGATGTAGAATCATGGCGCGCTTGGATCTTGCTGTAGTAGACTCTTAAAGGCTCGATCGCTTCAGCGGCGATACGATAATCTTTACTCTTGGCGATCGAACTAGAGATCGCCACCAGCTCATCGGCTGTGTAGTCATCAAAATGGATGATATTGGCAAAGCGGGATTTAAGACCGCTGTTTGCCTCAAGGAAAACACTCATCTCTTTTGAATACCCGGCCAAGATGACGATCAGATCATCGCGATAATCTTCCATGGCTTTGACCAGCGTATCTATGGCTTCAAGACCGAAAGAATCATCTTTGCCCCGATAAAGACTGTAAGCTTCATCGATAAACAGTACACCGCCTAAAGCGCTTTGGATAACTTCCATCGTCTGCGGCGCTGTTTGACCGACATATTTGGCCACAAGATCCGCTCTGGTGACTTCGACCAAATGGCCTTGTTTTAAAACGCCTATGACTTTCATGATCCGTGATACCAGTCGGGCAATAGTCGTCTTTCCCGTTCCCGGATTGCCGGTAAAGACCATATGTTTTGAGATATCGGCGACCTTAAGACCACGCTTTTTACGGATCGCGGCAACTTTGATATGGTTTTCCAAAGACAAGAGATACTCTTTGACCTTATCAAGTCCGACGATCGCATCGAGTTCTTTTTGGATCTCTAAACGCTGCTCTTTGAGGTCATCTTCAAGATCGAGATCGACTCTTTTGGATCCATATGAAGCAACTATCGCATCTTCTTTATCGATCGAAACGGCATTGAGGTTTTCTTTTAGAGCCAGATCGACGATCTCATCGTACAATTTATCAAGAAACTTCCTGATGGAAAAGATACCCTCGTCTTGGTCGTAAAGCGAGATGATATAGGCTTTAAGCATCGGCGTGATCTCGACCTTTACTTGTGGCTGAGCGCTGCATTTTTCTAAAAAAGTACCGATCTCTTTGGTGACGATCTTTTCGATATCTTCACTTGCCGGCTTTTCCATACAGATCACATCGTTTATCGCATCGAGGAAAGATTTGCCATAGATGTCCATGAGTTTTTCGACCTTGAGCTCTGTGATAAAGACTAAGATCTTATTGTTGCCGTGAAGTTCATCGATTATGTCTCTACTCAAACCATCACCGGCACTGACCAATTGATTTTTGACAAACTTGTAGCGCTTATTGAGTTTGAGTTCACCTTGAATACAGAGCTCCGAAAGCATCCGCGCAAAGACGGGATGGGCCGATTCACTGCCGGTAACGACGATGATCCCTTTGAGGTCGTTGAGGGCCACATAGAGATCTTGCAAAAAAAGTGTTTCCTGAGTTTGTGATTGATAGCGTTCAAGATCGATCAATGAATATCCTGACGTCTTTAGAATATTATATTTTTTGAGCAACTCGCTGAAGGTCTTGACCAAGACTCTTCGGCCGCTGCCAAGATTTCCGGAGATGACGATCGCTGTCCGAATCTTTCTTTGATCGCCTCCGGTGAGGTAGGGGCGCCGGAAAGCCTGGGCCAGCTTTTGGACGGCTCCTTTTTGACCGATGATGATCTCCGAGGCTTCATCTTCGATCTTTTTGAACACATCGGCTGATTCTTTGACCGTGAGCACACTTTTGTCGACACTGTCATCAATATGATAATCGCTCACAAGATCCCTTTTAAACTGATCGAGATCAAAATCCTTCATGACCTCACTATTGATCTTGGCAAGTGTTTCTTGCGGTGTGACTTTTTTTATTTCTTCAAGATTTTCTTCATTGATGGCGATGATCTTCTTTAAGGCTTCATCACTTTTATTCAAGACATCTTTTTCAAATGTGCTGATATCGAGATTGCGCGCCTTGCCGAAAAGTTCTTCCATCAATCTGTCTTTTTCTTTACTCATACTAACTCCCTTTTAAGAATATCGTTGATCTGCCGGGCAATGATCTCCTTTGAGCGCTTCAGGGCTTGATTGACATATGAAAGGCCATCGTAGTAGCCTTTTTCCCGGATGTCGGTCTTATTCACTCTGCCAAAACGGCGGATCTCATCGTTCAAAGTACCGGCAACGACCTCGAGGTTGTTGGCATTCAAACGCGCCTTTTCAAGATATGAGTTCAAAGCTTGTAAATGACCGTCGACATAGGCGCTGTTGTTTGTGGCATAATCGACGTTTTTTAAACAATAAAGAAAGATATCCAGCCTTGTCCGCAAAGTCGAAGGAATGCTTGGCAGGGTCGGCCGGCGGATCATTACCGATCTTGTCCGCATCCGGCTGTAGGGATGAAGTGAAAAGAGGTCATCGCCATCGCTGAGACGACTGCGAATACTTTCGGCCGTTTCGTCGTTTGCCCTTTGAAGCTCTTCAAACATTCTGTCTATCTCATCAAATTTACTGTCCCTTTTGGTCATCTTTTTCTTCCTCGTATAGTGTTCCCGACTTTACCAGACCATCTTTCTTTAGAAGCGATTGTAAAGTAGTTATATCAGCCGACAGATCCATGTAGTCACTTTCATGCAAGGTCTCATTGATCGTCTTTAGAGCCTCATTGATCAAGATGATCGTCTTGATCAATTGATTTTCACAATCTTTGAAATCCTCCGAATCCTTTGACACATTGGCCAAAGTCTTATAGTTGTCCAAGATCTTTACAAGGATCGGCAAGTAGTAGTCGTAGAGCTTGCGGATCTTGTCGTCGTCATCGTCTTTAACCGCGATATCGATCTGTTTTAAAAGTGCACAGGTCTGATAAAGGCCGTTTTTGATCTCCTCTTTTTGGATATCGACATTGAGCCCGTTGATCTTCTCAATGTATTTTTCAGCCTGTGAAAGCTTGTCTTCTTCTTCGATCTTTGGCGCTTTTACCTCGGCCTTTATGACCTCTTCCTTTTGTCTGCTGAACGTCACCAGCAAAGAGACGATCTCATCGTAAGTAGTCGGAAAGCGATTGCCAAAGTCTTCAAGATTGATGATCGTCTCATCACCTTTGGCAATGTAAAGATCTTCAAAGGCTGTATAGGCGCCGCTTATCGGTACAAGGGCGATATCATCAAAGATCGGTAAACGATAATTAGTCTTGAAGTATTCTTTGAGACGACTGTCGATCTGCATCTTTTTATGGTTAGAAATAAAGGTCTTCTCTTGTTTGGGCGTATAATCGCTTTGGGTCGCGGTACTACTTTTCTTGATCAGACTAACGATGAACAAGACGATGATGATCGGCACAAGCGGCACCAAAAAGAACACGTTGCCGAAAATATTGATCAAAATGATAAAAGCGATGATAGTCCCAATCAGCGATCCCTGATTGCGCCTGTTTCTTCCGTTGTATGCCATATGGACTTATTATAACACTAATATCGCCTTATCGACGACAAGACAAAAAGAAAAGAGCACTTAGGCTCTTTGATCGACATGACCTTTCCAAAGTTCTGACATCGAAATGAACTGGATCGCATCAGCATTCTTTTTAGCTTGCGCTCTTTGCGAGCGATTGTCGCCATCATGTCTTTGGTTCAGCAGCTCGCGATTGACCATGTATTGGACATAGACCGTCTTTTTGAGCAGATACCATTCCGTTATCGTCTTTTGGATCAGGGAGGAGCGGTCTTTGCTTAAAGAGAGTTCTTCAAAGATCGTATCCCGCATCTTGGCAGCCAGCTCTGAAGCATGAGCGAAAAGTTCGTCATAACTTTTAAAGAGTTCATTGTCAAACTTTCTTTGGATCAGGGCCGATCTTTCTTTAAAGAGGACTTCAAACAGCTCATTTAAGCGCTCGCGGTCTTCATCGATGGCGATTATGAAGTTCTTGTAGTCGGCAAGGATCCCATCTTTTTCCGTGGCGGCGTAGTAGAATCCCTTGGCGATCAGGTAGTCTTCGGCAACGATCAGCGCTTTTGACTGGTTCTCTTCCTTTGTATAAAAGATGTATGGGCAGATGATCGATTGATGATCGAGCTTGGCCACATCTCTGTAGCGGATGATGAGATTAGATATCGAAGATTCGACCAAAGGGATGCGGTAATTCACACACACTTTGAGATCTTCTCTTTTATCTAACAGAAATCTTAAGATGGCATAGTCTCTGTCCGAGTCCGGGTCTTTGCACAATATATAGTCTTTCAGATCGCCATTATACTCGCAATAGTCCCCGCTTTTCTCGGAGTTCAAATAGGTAAAAATACTCATAAACAACACCTCGTATTTCTGACTTATGGTGAAATTGTATTCTTTTTCTTTTCGTCTTACAAGAAGAATTTTCATTTTTAGATAGTTTTTTTCATAAAATTTCTCAGCATTAAATAGTATAATAATTAGGCCTGATGGCGAAAGGAGAAACAGTTATGAGTATCGATGAAGCGATCATCTATTTAGAAGATAAAATCACAGACATCCAAACCTATGGCGAACTTGCCAAAGAAGGTCTGAATCTGCAAAATCAGGGAAAACTCGACCGATTGTGCAAAAAGACGATTGAGGGCTGAAATGCCGTCAAAGAACAAGCACAGGATACCGCCAAAAGGGTTCCCGACGATGAGAACTTTGCCGCCTTTTTAGACAGTGTCTGCCAAAAAAGCGATGAAGCGATCACCTACACAAAGCGCAAGATCGATGAGATCGTAAGGCTTGACGATCCGGAAGAAAAATTAAAAGAGGCTGCCGATCAGATCCGCAATACTTTCGGTGATATCAAAGACAATGACGAAGTCAAAGACATGATCAATTCGATCAAAGAGGTCACCGCCTCAATATACAGCCAGCTTGAGGACTACATGACCAAGCCGGAAACGCAAGAGATAATAAAAAAGGCGAAAGTCGCCACGGTAAAGATCGCCGAAAAAGGTGTCAGTGCCTTAAAAGATCTCTTCAAAGTCGAAGACGATCAATAGTCGTCCTTAAGCCAAAGCGGCCGATTCATCTTAAAAAACAGACTCCGAACATCATCTGTCTTGTCTGCAAAGAGTTTGTGCAAAAGATCCTCATCGTTTATACGACAGGCGAAAGCGGGGATCTTTTCTTTTTGGACCTTGTAAAAACGTTCCAGTTTTTCATATGACGATACTTTCAAAGTGACCTTGGCAGCGTACTTTAGACCATAGGAAAGGATCTTGTCAAGATCGGCGACATCAAGATAGACGCACTCGTCGATAAAGGCGCTGTCTTCTTTAAGGTGCATCGTAAAATAAGCCTTGAGTTTCTCCTCATAAACGCCAAAAACGCCACTGCCCTTTTCTTTGCACCGCGACAAAAGATAGGCAAAATCCGGGATCTGCCTTACCTCAAAGCCGTTGAAATAGCGCATCATCAGGGCATAGGTATCAATGAGATCACTCTCTTTGGTGACTTCTTTTAGGGAACTTGTATCGACTGTTTCAAGGTCGTACTTTTTAAACGTATAGATATTGTCATAGTAGATATCTTCAAAATTGAAGTTTTGATAGTTTCGGATAGTACATTTGACAAACGATATGAGCTCAGTGTGCTCAAGGTAGTCCATGACCACCAAAAACAGCCGGTCGTGATCTTTGGGATCGTCGGTGATGATGTCTTCAATGATCGAGACTTTTAAGAAGTGACGATTGAGTTTGATTGTCAGCTTCCTTGTGATGGCAACACCACAGAGATCACTTTCAAAAAGCAGATAAAAAGTCCTTCTTTCATAGTCTTCATCGCTCAATGAAAGTCCCTGACTTTTCAGGTAGTCTTTGACTTTTTCTTTATCTTTCGCTATTGCCAATCGAATCATTTTCTTTCCTTGGTCTTATATTCGACATCGATGACCTCATCATCGGCGGGCTTTTGCGGATCATGTCTTTCGATATAATCACGATCGCTTTTCGGTCTGTCTTTACCACTAAATGTATACACCAAAAACAAGATCAAAGCGATGATCAAGACGATGAAGATGAGTGACTTGATAAGTGGCCATAAAAACCACAAAACGAGGATGATACCTATCCAATACAATAATCCTTTACTATCCATTATTTATCTCCTTGGCTATATTTCTTATCTTGACTAAACGATGTTTTAAGCCGGATTTTGAGATCTTCTCGCCGGTCTTATTATAATAGGCACTGCAAAGTTCGCTGAGACTGTAATCGCGGTATTGCAATCTGAGGTCGACGATGATCTTGAGCTTTTCATCCAGTGTCTCAAACTTGCCGGCCGAGACGATCTTTTCCATGTCGGCGATCTGCTCCGTTGCCGCTTTTAAGCTCTTGACTTCATTGGCGATCTCACAATTGTCCAAACGGACAAGACTGTTCTTGAAATCTCTTGAGATCCGGGAATTTTCAAATTTCATGAGGGCTTCATGAGCACCGACACAGCGCAAGAAATCCGAGATCGCATCCGCTTTTTTGATGTATACGATGTACTTATTGCGCCTTTTGGTTATCTTGGCTTCGATATTGAAACGATTCAAGAGTTTTACGATAAAATCGGCATGGTTTATAGTCGTCAATGATATCTCCAAATGGTAGTTGGTCTTTGTCGGACTGTTGCAGGAGCCGAAAGCCAAAAAAGCACCGGCCAGATAAGCGCGGGCACAACAGTCTTTGGCGATGATCGGGTAGAGCGGATGCTCAAGGAGTAAACCTTTGGCATTGGCAAGTCCCAGATCTTCTAAGATCGCCATCGCTTTATCGTACACCGTCAGGCGATAGACGTTGTTTTTGCGAAGATTGGTCTTTTGTGAAACCGTGAGATCGCTATCGATGTCGCCATAGCGCTCTTTTAAAAGGACCATGATCCTTTTGGCCGTCGTCGGATTTTCACTTTTGATCAGAAGATTCATCCGTCCCTTGGATATCTCCAAAGAGGAAGTCAGCTGGATCAGAGCACTCAGCTCTGAGCGCTCGCAACACGCTTTGAGCTTGTTGTAGGAAATCTCCTGTTTGATCTCACCGGTAAAAGACATCTTATAACCTCTTTAAGATCTCTTCGGTGACGATCTTGATCTTTTCGGGATCATGACGCACCAAGTCCGAAGAGAAGTCTAAAAGATCGCGCGTCATGACTTCTTTTTGGGTGTCGTGATGGTCGATGACCTCTATCGAATTCTCTTTTAAATAGCGCTCTTTGATATATTCGGGGATCACTTCTTTGTGTTTGACCACAAGATCGATGATGGCACCATGATCTTCCATGGCTTTTATGTGATCTTTGAGATCGTAATCAAAGGTCTCGTTGTTTTGAGTCATGCAGTTGGCAAAGTAGACACGCAAAGCTTTAGTGTTTTTAAGAGCTTTATTGATGCCGTCGATGATGATGTTGGGGATGATGGAAGTGTATACCGAACCGATACCGTAGATCACAAGATCAGCCTCCATGATCGCTTTGATCGCTTCTTTTGTGGCTTGCGGTTTTTTCATGTAAAAGACTTCTTTGATGTGATGGTTGAAACTGGGGATATTGGCCTCGCCCATGACGATCGTATCATCATCCATCCGCGCATAAAGCGTAATGATATCAAGAGTCGAGGGGATGATGTCCTCTTTGACATTTAAGACCTTTTTCATCGTCTCGATCGCCCCGCTGAAAGAACCGCTGGTATCCGTCAGTGCCGTCAGGATGAGGTTTCCAAGATTATGACCGATGATGTCGTATTCTCCCTGACTGTTGCCGGGGCTGAAACGATAATTCAAAAGATCGGTCATGTAGTTGTTTTGAGGGGTGAGCGCCAAAAGGACGTTGCGGATATCACCCATGGCCGGAATGTTGTAAAGCGAGCGGATCCGTCCGGTCGAACCGCCATCATCCGCAACCGTAACGATCGCACTGATCTCTATATCCTCGATATTCTTGATGCCTTTTAAGATCGTGGATTGACCATGTCCTCCACCGATGACTACAACTTTATACATATAACTCCCTGTGTGATAAAAGACACGCATAGCGGTCTTTGTAATATTCATAAAGATAATTAGTGACACTTACCGAGCGGTGCTGACCACCCGTACAGCCGATAGCGATCGTCAGATGCCGCTTGCCCTGTTTGACATATGAAGCGAACACGTAATCGAGATAATCCTTGAGCTTTTCCAAAAAGAGCTGCGTATCCTTCTTATTGATGACAAAATCATAGACTTCTTTGTCGTTGCCGTTTTTATCCTTCAGATCGGCGATGTAGAAGGGATTATCTAAAAACCGGGTATCGATGACGATATCGGCATCCTGAGGAACCCCGTTTTTATAACCGAAAGACATAAACGAAAGCGTGAAGCGATAGCGGCTGTCGACGACCAAGAGGTCTTCGATCGCCCTTTTCAGTTCGTAAATGCCAAGCTTGCTGGTATCGATCACCTCAAACTTCTCCGCAAAAGTATCTAAGATACTCTTTTCCAAAGCGTAAGCTTCCTCAAGGGTATTAGCCCTGTTGGTGATCAAAAGCGGATGAAAACGTCTTGTGAACTTGTAGCGGTTGATGATCACTTCTTCATCGGCATCAAGCAGGATGAGCTTGGCTCTGATCCTGAGGTTGTCCAAGATCTTGAAGTAGTTATCAAGGTCGATGATACTGATGGTTATGGCGACTTTGTTGTACCTGATCGAATCATCGCTCTCGATGAGATCGATCAAGTCCTTTAAAAGTTTTGACGGTAACTGGTCGATACAAAGATAGCCGAGATCTTCCAAGATATTGGAAACACTCGATTTCCCGGCTCCGGATATGCCGCTGACTAAAACGATCTCTTTTTCCATGACTAGATTATAGCACACTAGCCTTCGGCTTTAAGCTCCAAGATCATGTCGCGAAGTTCGGCAGCCTTCTCAAACTCCATAGCTCTGGCCGCTTCTTTCATCTCTTTTGTCAGTGATGCGACTAAGGCCTCACGGTCCTTTTTGGTATGGACTTTTTTGTGCATGAACTTCTTGGCCATCGCCTTTGTCTCTTTGCCGTGTATCGGCTCACGGATCTCTTTTTTGATCGTTTTGGGAACAATACCGTTTCTTTGATTGTAGTCTTCTTGGATCGATCTTCTTCTTTCGGTCTCATCGATCGCCTTTTTCATCGAATCGGTGATCGTATCGCCATAGAGGATGACCCGTCCATGGGCATTCCTGGCTGCACGGCCGATCGTTTGAATGAGCGAGCGCTCTGACCTCAAGAATCCTTCCTTGTCCGCATCCAAGATGATTATCAAAGATACTTCCGGGATATCGAGACCCTCTCTTAAAAGGTTGATGCCGACTAAGACATCGTATTCGCCCTTTCTTAAAGCGGTGATGATCTCTGTGCGCTCCAAAGTCTTAGTCTCATGATGCAGATAGGCTACTTTCAGATCCTGTTTTTTCAAAAAGTCCGTGAGATCTTCAGCCATCTTGACGGTCAAAGTGGCGATCAGGGTCCTTTCGTTTGCGGCGATGTTTTTTCGGACCTCGTCCAAAAGGTCATCGATCTGACCGATCGTCGGCCTGACTTCGACCTTGGGATCGAGAAGCCCTGTCGGTCTGATGATCTGTTCAACGACTTTGCCATCGACTTTCTCAAGTTCAAAGTCACCGGGCGTCGCACTGACGTAAATGCTCTGATCGGTCACATCCATGAACTCATCAAAGGTCATCGGCCGGTTATCTAAGGCGCTGGGCAGACGAAAACCGTATTCGACAAGGGTCTCCTTGCGCGAGCGATCACCATGGTACATGCCACGGATCTGTGGCAGGGATACGTGAGATTCATCGACGACCAAAAGGAAGTCATCGGGAAAGTAATCAAAAAGGTTGAATGGTCTTTCGTGATGATAACGGCCATCGATGTGGGCTGAGTAGTTTTCAATACCGCTGCACATCCCAAATTCTCTTAAAGACTCAAGGTCATAGCGCGTCCGCTGTTCCAGACGCTCTTTTTCAAGGGGTTTGTCATTTTCGGCAAAATATTTGAGCCTCTCTTCAAGCTCGACTTCGATCGAATCACAAGCCCGCAAGATGTCTGTCTTATCTCTGGCATAACCGCTGGCCGGAAAGAAGTTGTAGACAAGATAGCCGTTTAAGACATCTTTAGTGAGAGGATCGATCTCGGTTATCCTTTCGATCTCGTCGTCGAAAAACTCGATCCTGATGATGAATTGGTCGGTATAGCCGGGCGTGACTTCGATCGTATCGCCCGTGACTTTAAAAGTACCGCGCAATTGATCGATATCGTTTCGTTTGTATTGTCTTTGGACTAATTTTTTAATGAGTTCCTGGCGATCGATGACATCGTTCACTTTCAGCGTAAAAAACATGTCCTTATAACTTTTG
>CALUZL010000100.1 GCA_944325295.1 uncultured Erysipelotrichaceae bacterium
TTACTACTATTATCAAAAATCGGGATGTATTCTTGTGAAAGCTCCATTTTATCCAACGCTTCCTTTGGAGAATTCCAAAGGCCGTTCGCCAGTCCCAAAAGAATCATCGCGCCATCGCAGGCAACAGTATCGCTGTTTTTTAAAACATTAACTTTTAGTACCGTAACATCAGAAACAATTTGCATCCATAACTTGCTTTTTGCTCCTCCGCCAATGCAGATGATATTGTCAAAACGATAATTAAGTTTTGTTTCAAGAGTATCTATTATCTCTTTTAGCGAAAATGCCACTCCTTCCATCAAAGCTCTGCTGAAATGATACTTTGTATGATTCGGGGTTATGCCAAAGAATACTCCCTTTGCTTCGTCATTTTCCAAAGGTATTCCCGAACCTTGTATGAATGGCAACATTAACAGACCATCCGAACCAACCTCTACTTTCGCCGATTCAATGTCTATAAGATCATATAGGTTAACAGAAATATTTTGGACATCGCCTTTGCAAAACGTATCTCTAAACCATCGCATGGCTATAGCTCCGGTTGAATATCCGTTCACCATATATCGTCCTTTCAATGCAGAAGGAGAACACGACAAAGGATCTTTTTTATTGAATATAAGATCATCTACGGAGGCTAACGCCATCATCGCCGATCCAAAACTGACCGACAGAATGCCCTCCTTGATATTCCCTGCGCCAAGAGCGCCGCTCATTTGATCTTGAGCTCCAACGTTGATCATCGTATTTGTACTAAGACCATAAAGCCGAGCTCCTTGCTTCGATATATGCGCTACATTATCTCCTGGATATAGTATTTCAGGTAACTTGTTCTCATTAATTCCTATTGCCATCAGCATCTCTTCCCAATAACATCTGGAATTAATATTCCAATATGTTGTAGTATTAAGTACTGAATCATCGGATACAAATCTGCCTGTGAGTTTATAGATAAAATAATCCTTCATAAAAAATATTTTATCTATCTTGTCGAATTTATCTTTTTGATGTTTATACAGCCAAAGCAGTTTAGGAGCTGGATAATAGACATCTATTTTAGCTTGTCCGGTCTTTAAATATATTTCTTCCTGGCCAAATAGTTTTGTTAATTCTTCAACTTCTTCAACGGCCCTGGTATCCATCCAAGTAATACCCTTTATGACTTGCTCATCATTATTATCAAGAAACAACATCGTTTCTGCAGAGGACGAAAAACCGATCGCCGTTATATCGCCAGGATCTGCAACACCATCAATATTATTATGTACTACTTTATAGAATGCATCTTCCAGTGTTTTCAGATCGATCTCGATGATACCGCTTTCCCCATACTCCAAATCATACTCCTGATTATATGTTTTAACTACTCCTCCACAAGAGTCATAAAGAGCCGATTTCAAAGCAGATGTTCCAAAGTCTATAGTTAAAAAATATCTCATAGGATCAACCTATTTTGTTCATTATGTTCATCACTTCAATAAGATTATCTCTAAATGATCCATCCTTGACAAATTTCTTATCAAACAAAGCGCTTCCCATCGTAAAGCCTGCACATCCTTGATCGTTGACAAACTGCATTCTGTCTTCACTGTTGATGCTTCCGGCTATTATGATAGGTTTATTTATATTGCTTGTTAACAGCTTTATCAATCCTTCAGGATCACTTTCATGTCTATAAGCACCAATACAGATACCATCAACTCCTTTATCTACATATCCTTTTAGCTGATCAACTATTTCTGTGATAGGCCCTCTTAACATAACTGGAATTCCTGATGACTTTGTCGAACATGTATAATATCCTAACCCATTGTTCTTGGCATATTCTTTTACCGAAGAAAAATATCTTCCAAAAATATTATCAACTTTATTTTTATGAGCAAAGATTGCCATTTCCAAGGTGTCTTCTTCACTATTCAACACATCCTCAATATAAACGGTCTTGCCGGCTTCTTTCATTATTTGGGCTAAATATGCTCTTTTTTCTTCGTTTAATCCAACATTTTTAAATCCCCAATCCATAATAGGAAGATCTTTGCATTCATTGAATACCTCAACAGCATTATCAGCAGTGACGTCATTAAGTGTTAACATAACAATCAATTTTGCATTCATATACATTATCCTTCCTTCTGATCTAAAGATGTATATTCTATTTTTAAATAATTGCAAAGCATTCTTAATTCATTGGTATAATCGCCTTCCTTAACCACATAATGATGGTCTGCCCCTGATTTGATTAAATGATCTACAACATCTTTAGCACTTATACCAAAGTTAACCTTTGCAAGACATCCTTTTCCCGAATTCTCCCATTCTTCATAAGAGCATTCTTCCACTTTCGCCTTATTTACAAACATTTTGTATGATCTGTTATCGCCTGCCAAATTAAAAACTGTAACATTATTCATAGCCCTTAAGGATAGTCCGATATAGCAGCCGAGTTCTCCCGATTCCATTATTCTTGCATCTTTAGTTGACTTAGCTAATGAATGAGCGGTGCTGCCTTCATGATAAATATTAACCGTATCATCTTTGTAGCTGCATATCTCGCCTAAAAAAGTTGCGCTCTTACAAACGATATTTAAACATGTCTGCATGACAGCGTGAGCGATATCTCCTTCTGTATCCACTACAAACCCTTCGTCGGCAAGCCATGAAGATTGAACATTCATAAGGCCTGAATAATTCGGGCAGGTTTCTGCAGCAATAGAATCCAGATGATACTTCTTGATAGCTTTTTTAGTTGCTAGGTACATTCTTACCATATAATCAAAAGCTTTATCGCTTATTTCAACCTTTCCACTTCTATCTCTTAAATCGGCTTTGATCTTATCA
>CALUZL010000101.1 GCA_944325295.1 uncultured Erysipelotrichaceae bacterium
GCATAAATTCTATCGCCGCATATAACACAACAAAATTTATATATAACAGATGTGAAAAACACCAGCAACTAACCTGCGGCCCTACACAACTGTATATACCGTCAAGCAAGAAAACACCCATGGTATCGCCACCGATTCTTAAGGTGTTGTAAAAACACATCGACATGCCCCCAAAGCCAATAAAAGCTTTAATCCTGAACATCTGTGTCGCCGTTTGCGCCAGTTCTCCCTGTAAAGAGTAAAAGCCGGGCAATATCGGCGCCAAAAGGAACAAGACGACACCGAATAGTGCATACAGAATAAATGTCAACTGTAATATTTTATCTCCGTTTTCTTTTGCTTCCTCAAGCTTTCCGGCCCCAAGTTTTCCACCGATCAGCACACCGATGACCGCGCTTGTGCCCTGCGTTATGACAAAGACTAACTGTTGAGCATTATTTACCGTTGTATAACAAGCCAAAAGCGAAGAGGAGGCATAACTGTAATTTTTGGTAATGAACATATAGGCTATTGAAAAAAGGGTTTCGTTAGCAATTAAAGGCGCCGATGTTTTTAAGATGTTGTATATTAACTTTACATCCAAAGACGGATATTTCTCTTTGAATGTAAATTCAGAATCTTTTCCATTGATTCGCAAATACAAATAAATCGATTCGCCGAATCTGGCAATCAAAAGAGCCAGCGCTGCTCCCTGTATTCCCATTTGGGGCAGCCCAAATTTTCCATAAAGTAATATATAGCAGAATATAGTATTCAATAAACAATCCAGAGCCCCGGCAATCATCGTTACTTTGGCTCTTCCGGTCAACTGATAAACACCGCTCCATAAAGTGTTCATCGCATACGGAATAAATGTCCAGCAAAAGATCCTGAGATACTGTACTCCATAATTAATAATCTCTTGGTCATTTTGAACAAATATTCTGATAAACTGCTCCGAAAAAATGCTAAAGAATAAAACTGCAACAACGGATAAGACAATCACAAATTTCATTCCCAAGCGCAATACCTGGTTATACTTTTCTCTATTGTTGTCACCATAGTATTGCGAAATATACACATGAAATCCGCCTGTCAATCCCAGCACTAGCATGGAAAAAATACTGAACGATTCGTTTGCGCAAGTATACCCACTTATAGCTTGCGAAGAAATTGTTCCCATCATTACAACACTTAAATTATTAACCAAATAGACGACGAGCTGTGAAAGGATCATCGGGAAGCCAATACGAAAATATTGATGAACAAAATTCTTATCTAACTTAAATTTCATGCCTTTTCCCATCATCTGTTCAAAAACTTTATAACGTTGATGTTCTCATCTTTTGGGACCCTGCGAACATAAATACCGATCCCATCATCAATCAATTCGAAGATTATATGGATATCTTCCGGAGATAAATATAAAAAATCTGTGATCTTTATCGAATTTGGCCTGACCCTTAATCCGCCGATATTGATATCTATATTCGATGATTTTCTTTTTAGAAGGTTACAGACATATTGGACATCTACCATATTGCCCGTTATTATGATACTGTTTTCTTCGGAATTGAATTCTTCATCGATTACACTTTCACAATCTTCAAGGGCAATAACTTCAAGGATCACCTCTTTGGGTTTTGCAAAATTGAGAATCATTTTTGTAAAGTCATCATAAGCCGCTTCATCATTTATCACTATGATCTTCGATAAATTAAGATATTCAGTCCAAAACAGCGATACTTGACCATGTAAAAGCCTGTCGTCTACTCTAAGCAACTTAATCATATCTCGCTCAACAAGTCTTTTACATAAACCATCTGTTTTCTTGCTTCAGCTATCGTTTCGTTAAGGCTTTCTTTGGTTACTTCGGGCGTAAACAATAATTCCAAAAGTAAAGCGATATTATAGCCTGTTATAAGCCAAAAACTATGGTCCTTAAGCTTTTTCATCAGGTATTGATTGATACTTCCTTCTTTTATGTCTGTAAAGAAAATAAGATCATCATCTTTGTATTCATTTAATATTCTATCTATTTCTTCCTTATAGCCATTATTGCCATCTTCTTCAGCTATGACATCTATATCATCTCTTTTCCCAACCAAAAAAGTCAGAGTATTAACGATCCCTTTCGGATAATAACCATGTCCTGTAATGATATATCTCATAAACTCCACATATGGTATAAATGCCTTTATACAGCTATACCCATTCTCCTTTCTGCGTAATGAATACAGATCAGAACTGATTACCTTTCCGTTCTATCTGTGATTCGAATCAACATAATCAAAAAGATCTTCAGCTTTTTCGATGTTAAGGATCCTTTCGGTTATGCCTTCAGTATCTACGAGTCTTTTGACAAACTTGTAATATGAATTCAGCTTTCTGATATTTTGGTCTTTACAATTTACCCAGATTATCAACTGTATCCACTGTTTTTTCCAAATAATAGGTTTCTTCAGTGTACAGATCAGAATAAAATCCTCATCGATTGGATCAATGGTATGAAGATAAGCGATATTGTTAGTAGTCTCGGCACTGATCTTCTGCTCTGCTTTAATCAACTTCTCATATACACTGGCTGCGTCGTTGAATGAGCTGCTGATCTTCATCAGGATATCTTCTCTGTTGCTCGCTGTAACATTTTTAAGGAAGTACTTCTGTTTCAAGGCTTTCCTTATGCCCGACTCATTGTAATTGTAAACTTCTATACTGTTTGCGATCTGTTGCCAATAGGGAATAGTATCACTTATCTCTATCACCGGAATATCGAGTTGCTTTGTCATGGGAACAGTTGTTATTAAGAGATCGAAATTATCGAGATTCTTGCTGTCGAGCATATTGTAGTCACAAAGTTCGATCTGATTAACAATACCCGACAAGTTCTCGTTCAACTCATTGAGCATCGTTATCATTTCCGGTCGTCCTTGAAAACAAGCTATCAGAATGCGGTAGTTAGAGTTGTGTAAATTCCTGATTATCAGATTTGTATAAAGAACCAAATATGAAAATTCATTGACATTCATTTTGATATTGAATTCTTTCTCGATAATCTTTACAACGTCATAGGTGATATGTACTGCCAGAGGATAATCGAACAATATCTTATATGCCTGTGGGTTACGGATACTCATGTTCAAAGACAATCGCTCGACCATAAGCGAAATATGTAGTTTGATAAATTGCTCAAAATCGCATTTGTTTTCTATTTTTAACTGATATTTCTTTTCAAATACACTGTAGATCTTATCAAGAACACCATCTATTTTGGTGATCTCATCTTTATCTAATTCACTGATTTCGTTTACATGTTTGCTGTGAAGATGAAGTGCAAAATAATAAGCTTCATCGATTGGTAAGATCATATTACTGTATTTTTCGAGCTCGTCTTTGAGTTTGAGACCTGCCGGAAATTCACGGAAATTTTCTATTTTAGCTACACTGTCTTCAGCTATTTTCACATAGTTGTAGAAACGCCATCTTCTGATAGAAATAACGATATGTATCACAAGGTTTTGTAGCGAGAGATCGGAGATGTTTAAATTAAACTCTTGGGTAACTTCTGTCAAAATCTTGTTTATATCCATGATCTCTTGTTGGTTTGACTCACTGACAAACATCGCATGATCTGCTGCAAAAAATCCCGTAGTCAAATCACTATGAAAATAGTATTCCGAAATACACAGTCGCTTATTTATTTCATCGCCGTCTAACAGTACGCCATAGTTCGGTTTAGATATTATGAGCAAATTGTATTCACTCAGAATTTCTCTAACTTCTTTAAAATCTTTAGCTAGTGTCGACCTGCTGACGCACAATTCATCACTCAGATACTCCAACCTTATAAAATAATCGATCGCGAGGAGCTTCTTGATTATGTAATTGATGCGTTCGTAACGATAATTCGGCGTATCCTTAATGATATTATTGTCATAACCCCTTTGAGATAATAAATATTTATTAAACTCAAATTCATTGATTATTACCAAATAATATCCTTTTCCCAGTCTGGCTTCAATGAGAGCTCCGTGATTTTTTATGATCCCATTTAAGTCATTGACATCTTTTTTTACTGTTCTGGATGTTACCCCGGTTATTTTTGACAGCTGGTCGCTTGTTATGACTTTATTGTTTTCGGCTAAGTAATATAGTATTGCTTTTTTTCTTCCGTCCAAATGCTCCATAGGCGCTATTAGAGCATTTCGTTTATGATTTCTTTCTTCTCTTCAGGAACGGCTCTTATCTCCAGTTCAATCCCCATTTTATCCATTTGCTTACAGATTTCTATATCTTCCATCGTCAGGGTGACACTGCCTGTAAATCTTCTGCTCTCAACTTCTTTATTCTCATGAATTCCACCAAAGCAAACAGATTTGATCTCAGGTACTCCTTTAACGATCTCATAAGCGTCTTTGACGTTGTTGACGATGATCATTACGACTTTGCGATCAGCGACATGCTCTTTTACTTTTTTAACACCTTCCTCAACCGACAAGCAGGATAATGTGGCACCACGCGGTTTAGCGATTCCAAGTGTCATTTTTGTGATCTCATCTTTTGCCACCGCATCATTTATTACAAAGATAGTGTCAATCGATAAAGTTTTTGTCCACGCAAACGCAACCTGTCCGTGTAATAATCTGTCATCAATTCGCAATAATTTAATCATTTTATACCTCCATTTTAGCGATAGACGGACAAATTAAATAGTTTGTCCGTCTATCAAGTCTCATACTGCTTTCTTTATAGAATTCCTATGAAGCTACCTGCTATACCGATACACATCAAGATGATCATGACTTTCATAACGCTGACTTGTTTCTTCAAGACACCTGATAAAACGAACACAGCAATCAGTGAAAGCATTCCCGGCATGATCGAGTCGAACAGTTCTTGTAGTACGAATGTCGTCTCACCGATCTGTAAGGTCAATGGTGTAGTTATGCTAACCAAAGAAGCAGTCATGGCACCAACCATCGTCATACCCATGATGGAGCAGCAAAGCGTAACCTTATCCATAACATTGGACTCATACATCTTTTTAATAAAGTCATTACCAACTTCATAAGTCTTTACTAATCCATACCAGTGAATAAGCACGTTAGGTATATTGAACAATACTAAGAAAACAATCGGAGCTAACAAGTTTCCTTCTATACCCATTTGACAAGCGATAGAAGTACAGATGATCCTGTATGATCCCCAGAAAATAGCATCACCTATACCGGCCGCGGGACCCATAAGAGCTACTTTTACGTTACTGATAGCAGCTCCGGTCATTCCTGTACCTTTGGCTTTTTCTTCTTCCATTGCGCATGCAATACCGGTAATAAGTGTTACGATGGTAGGTGTTGTGTTGAAGAATTCACAATGACGGACGAGAGCTTCTTTTCTGTCTTCCGGATCACTATACAATTCCTCAATTGCCGGAATCATCATGTAAGCAAAACCGAAACCTTGGAAGTTTTCAACGTTGAATGATGCCTCTAGCGTGTATGAGCGCCAATGGATCCTTCTTAATGCCTTCTTGCTCAGTAAGCGTTCCTGCTTTACAGGAGCTTCAGAGCTTGATGCAGTCTCTTCTTTGTCTTCGTCTTTGATAAAGAAGAAAGCAATAACCGCAAATGCACCACCTAAAATAGCAATAGCTACGTTATCAAGACCGGCGTAGATTGAAAGTACAAAACCAATGAAGTAGAATGCGCCGACTTCCTTAGACCAGCACAGATTGAGCAACATGGCAAAACCCATAGCCGGAACAAGCGTTGTACCTGCCTTTAATCCATTGATTATGAATTCCGGAGCAGCATCTACCAACATCTGAACAGCATCGGCACCGATATATAAAGCTAGGAAATATACAAGCGAGTTGATGACGATATTGATACCCCACAAAAACCAATGCCATCTTTCAAATTTCTTTATATTTCCTTCTCTGGCGGCACTGAGTGCAAAACGTGTTAACCATATACGAACAAATGAGTAAGTGTTACCGACAAGTGTCATCAGTAAACTACACGGAACTGCTAAAGTTACAGCTAACTCTGCCCCCTGACCGGTTACCAGCGCATAGGTTGTACCAAGCAAGCTGACAACAGTCATATTCAGAGCACTGGCAATACCAATAACCATGACACCCATGTACGATAACTCAAGCGTTGCACCTATGATCGTACCTTGTACCGGATCACCCAATATCAAACCAACGATTGTTCCAAGTACTATAGGTCGGTTAGTTAGAGCTTGTCCGGTTAACGAATTAGCACTAGCTACTATGGATCCGATAAACGCTATCAAAAAATACTGTAAAACCATAAAATCCCCTTTCTTTTACACGTCTAATAGATCGTTAATCAATATTAACTGTTCTCGGGCATCCTTCACACAATTACGCAGTTGTGCAACGATATCCGCTCCGTCATCGATGGATAGTACTTTCAAAACAAGAGAAAGATTAATGCCGGCTATTATTTCTAGTTTTCTTTCTTTTTGATATTTAAGTACAACCTGATTGACGCTGCCTTGTAGTAAGTCAGTGAGAACAATTATGTTATCATCATGTATCCCGGATAGGACCTTTTCGAATTTTCCGGCGAAGTCATCGGATTCAACATAAGCTTCAATAAAAGTGAAATTATCCCTTTTTCCACTCAATATCCTTGAAGCGTCATATACTCCTTTAGCCATTTCGCCATGAGTAGCGACTATGAAATACATATTTTCTCTTTTCTGTAATTAATGACGAGGTTTTTTATTAGATTTTATCGAAATCTTTTCTATGAAATTGAGATATAGCGGATGACTCTTGCTTTGCAACGTTTCTGAAGCATACTCAGCAATAAGCGGCATTACGGCAAGATAAGCCAAAGGATTCAACTCTTCACGAATATGAACCTTAGTTGTTATGGCATCCGGATTATCTGTTTGCATATCGGTAATAAGATACGCTTTATCAGTGACAGTCTTAACGGCATCATAGACTTGGAGTATCCTTTCTCTTGAAGCATCGTTTGAATCCATGGCGATAACTGTATAATCAGGATTTAGTGGGAATACCGGCCCATGTAAGAATTCTTCTACCTCATAGGCACTGGCATGCAACTTAACTGATTCGCCAACTTTTAAAGCTCCTTCTATACATGTCGATAGATTACTTCCGGCACTGTATAACCAAACATTTTTCATCGACAATAAGTCTTTTTTATGATTCTCAATAAACTTAAACGTTGACTCTTGCAATTCTTTATGGGCGTCAACCGTCTTTCTCATTTCATCTTTCCATGAAGCTATTTCTTCTTGGCTCATTTCACCTTTTGCGTGCATCGCTTCTATAGCAAAAAGCATCAAGTATAACGCTAAGGTCACTACACCTTTTGTGACCATACCGACCTTTTCGATTCCAACACCCCATTCAATAGTCAGATCACAAATGTCAGAAAAATCGGAATCTAAATCGCCGGTAATACCTATGGTTTTAAGACCTTTTTCTTTCAGCAGATCTAAAGCTTCTATAGAGTTAGTGCTTCTGCCGCTTTGTGATACTACAACGATAAAATCATCTTCATCATAATCATTTTCATAATGACAGAATGTGAATGGTGTAACTACACGAACATCCTTTTTCAGTATCCTGTGCATAAATTCTTGAGCGCAGATCGAGCCATTATAAGATGATCCACACGCGACTACAACGACCCTTCTATAATCTCTTTGCAGATACACATCGACTAAAGACTTCGTCAGATCTTTAGAATTATTTATGTTTCTCAAAACATACTCAGGTGTTTCGATAACATAATCTTTCATTGTCAATTTCTTTTCCATATTATGCACCTCTCTGCTTAAATTATGAAGAAAAACACAAATAATATGTATCTACAAAATTTCACCCTTTTTAAGTGAAAAAATAACAAATTAGTATCTTGAAAAAACAAATATTCCACTCCTGCTCAGTACATTAGACGCCTATATAATAAGCGCATAAGAAAAACATCGCCCAAAAATAAGGCGACATAAAAGCGATTATTGGTTCATCCAAAGATTGCAGATGATTTCACTCGATTATTTTACACAAAATGTTTGGACCGCTTTAGTTTGTTTTATTTTCGTTAACTCATTGAAACAAAAGTCCCATCTCAGGGCTTTTATCACTTGTCTTCCTTTTTAAACCAACTTCTTTTTTTAGAACTATCCATATTCTTTTTTGTGATCATGATCGTCTCTTTATCACCGGCATAGCGCTTTAAGGCATCGCTGGCTGAGGCGGTACAATAGGTATCGACAAAATACTCTTTCCGATCGTTGGTCTTGATATAGATGCCGCCATCAAAGGTATTCCATTCATACATGTCTTCAAAGCGGATCGTCTTTGCGCCATCGTGATTATAGATGACGATATCTTCAGCAGATATTTCGGCGACTAAACGGTTTTTGATCCCAAACAGGACAAAAAGGGAAACGGCGATAAAGAATACACCGATTCCCATAACGACGCTATGTCCGGAAAACAAAAATATAGCTCCTAAAAGGATGCCAAAATAGGTCGATATTCGCGGTTTGTACATTATCTTGCGTTTTGTCATCTTTACCCCCTAGTTTTCTGCTTTATTTAAGATACTTTTGACCGTAGCCACACTTGGATCACTGACCAGACGATCGATATTCATGGTGTCATACATGAGATGAGTAAGACCAATCTCGTATTCTTGAAGCTTGGCATAGCTACTTCCGGTGATGACGATCACCAAGCTCACAAGCCGAATATCCCAAGCGATCGGTTTTTCCAGCACGAAAAATCTTATACTTTGATCATAACCCTCTTGGATAAAGGTTATCAGTGCTGCATTATGCCCACATTCAAAGGTCATCTGGGCTTCTTCATCCTCTAAACTCAAGACCATTTCCTTTATGCAGCCTTTATCCTGACAATACATTTTGGCTATGTATTTAAAGAGCTCACGTTTGTCATTAAAATCAAGCCCTTTTTCAAAACAGGCATTTGTTATCTTGCTTAAAAAATAGCTGTTGTCATTGATGCCGGTCAGGACCTGATCGATCTTTTTGGGCAAAAGATGCGTCGTTGAGTAAGCCCAATAGCGCATGTAACGATCGCTCTTTTTTGCCAGGTCGACATCATCGGTAAGGATGAGATCATAGCCTTGAAACTTCGGCCCTTCTTCATACGACTCGGCAATGTCGATACTGTTTATGTACTTGCTGTAATCTGAGTACAGATTTTCAACGTAGCGTTTGGCTTCAAAGTAACCGTATTTACTGACGATCAAAACATTCTGTTTAAAGACTAAACGACACTTATCAATTATCTCGGCAATACAGACCGACAAAAATACCATCTCTTTGTCCGTGATCTTTATCGAAAAGACCTTCTTTAACTCTTTGGCTAAGATTCGGGCATACTCCGTAGCGGTGATAAGCCTTCTTTTGATTCGGGTTATACCGATGTATTGACGATTCAACTCAAAGGTCTGACGAATGTTGAACGCCCTGAAGTAGTAGCTGAGATTTTGCTTGATGTTGTAGATGGTCACATTGTCCAGTTTGAAGTCTTTTTGCATCTGATAACAAACAAAGTCACAAAGCGGCTTTACTTCCTCGGGCAGCATCTCATAGCCATTCTCTTTGATATCGCCAAAGGCTGCGATCATCGCGGTCACAAAATAGATGTCGTCGTTATCAAATTTATAGCCATGGCGATCTGCCAGTGTCTTTAAAATGTTATCGGCAAGGGCATATTCATTTTTAAAACTCATGACCAGCTTCTTTTCGGCATCTGTAAACTCGATCTTACAACCAAAGCTTTCTCGGCGTCTCGATATAAACAACCACTTAGCCATGTATAAAAACGCCATGTTACAGATCGAATAGTTTTTGAGCCCCGAAAAACACTCTTTTAATACTTCCAAGACGTTTTTATCAAATTCTTCATCCACTAACATCGTTCGCACTCTTTGCGGGTAGCCTTTAAACTTCGGATTGACGAAGATCGTATTTAATATCCGGATCCTTAAATTCTTTTCTTCACCGACAACGCTGATCTTACCGTTTTTGGTCTCAAAATAGTAACTCATCTTGATCCGGTACATCTGATTGTTGCGCCGAATTATATCAGCGGTTATCTGCTCGCTGTAGCCAATGAGGTTTGAAATCTTGTAAAGGGTCATATTGCGGTTTAGCAAGATCAAAAGTCTTACCAATCTGATCTCAAATTTCGTCTTCTCCCTTTCAGCGACTTCGATATCGCCATGCAGATCATTGAAAAATTCTCTGTAGCGCGCCTCATTTTCTATAGCCAACTTATAACCTTTGGCATGAATACTGTCGATGTGAAAATAGTCATGAGCTTCAATTGAAGCGAGATAATTATTTATGTTTTTGATGTCATTGCGAATAGTCCTTTCAGTCACTCCGGTTATCGTCGATAATTGCTTACCACTGACAAAATCGTCCCGGTTAAGAGACAAAATGTTTATTATCTTTTTTTCACGTACTGAAAATTCGTATACCATATTCGCCTGCAAATCGTATTATATATATATATATATAGATGCACCTTGGAAAATTACCCTGTCTTTGCGGCAGGGTAATTTCTTGACATTTTTAATTGTCGAATAAGTTTTGGATTATGAGGGAAACATACTCTTCCGCCTTGCCTTTGGGCATCTGAGTAGATATACCGTCATGACCGCCACCAAATTCGCTGGCTTCGACAACGTAGCCGTTTTGACCGTTGGCATAGCCCCATGTAAAGCAGACTTTTGCCTGTGATGATTTCTTGATCTGTTTACCAAATGCTGATACGAGCTCACATGGCAAGACGACGATCTCCAAATCTTTCATCCTGATGACGGTCGTCTCAAGCTCAAGTTTGACATGACCCTGTTTGATTTTGCGTTTGAAACCGTTGATCTCCGATATCAGCCATTTGCGCTCATCATAAGCTTCGGTAACCTCAAGTTTTTTCTCCGAATCGGCCAGACGTGCTTTTAATACCTCGATATCCGGATCGTATTCGACCTTGTACATAAAGGATCGGGTTTGCGGTTTTGCCAGTTCGATATCGAAAGTCGTATCAAATTTAGCGACTTCTTGGGCAATGCCCTCGCTTACTCGCATCAATTCGTTGTAGTCGTTGTTTTGGCGATAGAGACGATTTGACATATCGCCGGCGTTTCCGTTGCAGACAAGCGGCGTAACTCCTAAGATCGGCGTCAGTTTCCTTCTGACAGCAGCAAGTAAGTCGCCGGAGATGTAATAGTCTTCCGGTGATAAAACGGTGGAGTGGCAAGACATGTTGACGATAGCGGCGATCGTTTCATCTTTGGCATCTTTGAACTCAAAGACATAGATGTTGGTATCGCCATATTTGTCTTTGGAATTGCGATTTCCATAGTAGCCGTTTGAGACGCCGGTCGTGTATTTGACACGTGCGACTTCCTTAAACTCTTTGGCAAAAGTCTCTTTTGCGCCCGCGATTATCTTTTCGAGCACTTCCTTACGCCAAGCATCGTCATGGGGCATGTTCTCATTCCTTGTGGCTAATAGGGGGGCGGAATGGGAATGGCCGGCGCTGAGGATGATGTGGTCGTAAGGAATGCCCATGTATTCGACGACGTGAAACTTGAACGCATGAACGAAATTGGCGTCAAAGTTAGAAACGTCTCCTTCGACAAACAGGAATTTTTGATCATCGACTTCCATCCCTAAGATGGTGATCTCGATCTCATCGTGTACGCCCTGGTGTTTGCCGGTACGCATGGCATGACCGCCGATATACATCGGACGATCAGGGGTGACATTTACAATGGTCGATGTAGTGATCTTCAACATACGATTTACCTCCTTATTCATCTCCATCATTGTGAACGATATCATACTCACGCATGTAGATGATCGAGTCTTTACACTCTTTCACCCGACGTGATACTTCTTGTTGAGAGATCGATTCATCAGTCAGAGTCATAAGCTCCAACAATAAAGGAAGATTTAGTCCGGTGACGACATGGATGTTGTCTTTAGACGGACATTTTACTAAGAGTTTCTGATTGACTGATCCCCATAAGATATCACTGATGATAATCACCTTATCGTCATCACTGATACTAGCAAGATATTGGTCGAGCTCTGCTTCGGGATCTTTGTCATAATTTTGCGAATAAAAAGGGATCGCTTCGATGTTGCTTGTATCGTTTGCGAAAAGTTTCGCTGTTTCCTTGATGCCAACACAGAGATCGCCATGGCTTACAAGTAGTATTTTTATCATTTTATTTCCTGCTTTCTAAAATCGTATTCAGGGCATCTTTGCATGAAGATACGCTAAACGTCGCCGCTTTGCGAAGTCTTTCATTTGCGCTATCGCCGACATAGAAGCTTTCAAACTCTTTAAGCATCTCATAGTCGTTTTCATCATCACCGACCGTTACGATCGCATCAGTATCGATGCCAAGTCTTCGTGCTAACTCTTTTAATCTGGAGGCTTTAGAGTAATTTTTGTATAGGATCTCGACTTGTTTATCGCCGGTCTTTACCAGATGAAAATCGGCAAAGTGCTTGGAAAACTCAAGACTTACGGCTTCCCTTTTACTGAAATCCTTAAACCTTACGGTATAGCGACAGTACTCAAAGTAGCTCTTCCCATCTAAATAAGCATCTAAGAGAAAATCGGTCACACCGTTGAGGTCAATGATCTTCCCACTATCCAGTCTTTCAAGCTCTCTGTTTTTTGCCTCGACACTTTGACAAGTGGCGATAGCTTGCGGGGAATACAGTTTGGACTCGACATCAGGATAATTTTTAAAGAAGTCGTAAAACCTTTTGATGTCAGCCTTTTTGAACTTGTAAAAGTTTACCTCGTCTCCATGCAAGATCACATTTCCCGAGTAGCCCACGATGGCATCGAAGTCAAATCTTTTGATCCTCTTTTCGATGAACGACGGATGCCTACCTGTAGCTACAAACAAAAAGATATTTCTTTTTCTAAGCTCGCTTAGTAAATCTACCGTCGTATCATCAAGGTCGAGCCCCGGCCTGTCTTTGGGCACTAAGGTGCCATCGAAATCCAAGACTACGACCTTAATAACACGATCACTCATGTTTAAGCGATGACGCCGATGACTGATAAGACGATGGTGACGATGATCATGAGCCAAACCATCTTAACAGTAGTCATGCCTTTGATCTTGGTAAGACCAAAGTAAGTGAGAGCTGTCACGATTACCGGTAAAGCGCTTGGCAAGATACCATCGAAGATATCTTGGATATTCTGGGTAGCTTCACCGACTGTGATAGCTAATGGTGTTGATACTTTGACAAGTGAAGGAATGAGCGCACCGATTACCATTACACCTAATACCGATACGGCATCACGGATATTGTTGAGCTGATCTTTGCGCGAAGTAATGAGTTCAGCACCACCGTAGTAGCCGACTTCGATAAGTTTTTGACGCAGCCAGGTGATAAGCGGCGAGAAGATAAGGATCATAACGACACAGGTGATCCAGTTTCCTTCCAAAGCAGCATAAGCGGTCATAGCGCCCATTACGACTTTTGGGATCGTATTGAAGATCGCATCACCGATACCGGAGAAAGGACCCATGAGCGAAGTCTTGATCGAAGTAGCCAACTCCATTGACGTCGGATCTTCGTCCTGTTCGATAGCGAGAGCTGCAGCTGTGATCGCAGCACCAAAATATGTCTGGCAGTTGAAGAATTTCAACTGGTTTTGCATCTTTTTCTTAAGTAACTCCGGATTGTCGCTGAACCATCTTTCCAGGAAGGGGCCCATAGAATATACACAAGCACAAGCCTGCATCGCTTCATAAGATTGGTTAGCTTGGGCTGTAAGGGCATAGCGCCAGCCAAAACGCCAGAGATCTTTCTTTGTCAATTTTTCATTTAAAGCGTTACTCATCACCAATACCTCCTGCATCTACTCTTGCGGAACCAGCGCTGCTGGCTTTAGATTCTTTTTGCAGATTATTATAGATAACGACCGCAATAACGGCACCGATCAGGGTGATAGGTAAGATATCCTGAACGAAGTATACGTATAAGACATAACCCAAGATCAAATACATGAAGTTCTGTTTGACAGGCATGTAGACCATGAGTAAGGCCATACCCAGTGCCGGTAAGACACCCGAAACGGTATTGAGCGCCGCCGTTAACCAAGCCGGCATGTAGGCAACGATGAATTCAACGATCGGTTCACCGAATACCAAGAAGATGAGTACCGGCAACGTCTGACCTAAAGCCGCTCTACCGAAACCGTATTCACCAAAGATGATCGTGCGGTAAGCCTTTTTGTATTCACCGTTATTGATATGCGATTCAACTCGGTGATACCAGAAAGAGTTGACTGTCTTGGCGATAACGTCAAGCTGGATACCTAAAGTCGCAACCGGGATACCGATAGCCATCGCGAGTTCCAGCGGATTCTCCCCGCCGGCAGCGATCGCATAAGGAACGCTGATCCACAAAGCGGTATTATAGTTTGGGATCGAGGCACCGCCATATCCGGCAAGACCCATCGACATAAGCTGGAAAGTACCACCAATCAAAAGTCCTGTCGTAATGTCGCCCATGATAAGACCGGCAACGAGACCTCTTGTGACTTGCTGACCACCGAATTTTAAGACCAGCTGTGAGTTCTGCGAAAGAGTTCCCATTAAATGACAGGCGATGATAAGCAAAATCGTCTGAATCGGATTAATCATTTTCTATCCTCCTATTTTCCTTTCTTACTTTGCATCTGTTCATAAAAGTTATCGACAAGCGGATCTCCCGGTTGCAGACGAACGTCTAACTTGACACCCAGATCATGAAGCTTGCATATCGTCTCATAATCTTCGTCATTCACCGTGATATACCTTGTGATAGCTACCGAGCTCTCTGACTTATCGATGTTACCCAAGTTTCCCAAGGTGACTTCTTTGACAGGGATCCCGTTTTCAACCAGTTGCAAAAATGTTTTTGGATTTTTTGCAACCACCATTACCCTCTGGTTTTGATAACGATCAACTTTCAGGTTTTCGATCGCTTTTTCATGTGTCAATACCGATAAGAACACATTGTTCGGAGTGGCTAAACGCATAGCGTTTTTGAGCATTTGATTATTTGCGCTCTCGTCATCGATACAGATAACCCGCTCGACGTTGAGCTGAGGTACCCACATCGTGGCAACACACCCATGAACTAAACGATCGTCTACCCGATAATTTAAAACGTTCATATTCAAACCTCCCTTTGTGGTTAAATTATTTCACATGTGAAAGCGCTTATTTATTTACCTATTTCCTCTTAAAGCGGAAATATAGAAATAATATGTCGTTTTTGCCTGAAAACAATAGGAAAATCTTGTTAAAAATTAACTGTTTTTTAACAAACACATAATATTCACACAATATAAAAACGACTCCTTGGGTTAGAATAGGGGCCGTTTTATCTGTATTTAATTATTTACTGTAGGGTCCGAAATTTCTGCAATAAGTGTAAAACTTGAAATCGATCTTATCAGCTATCAGATAGCTTCTGGTGAATTCAACTACCTGACCTCTTCGATCTCGCCCAGTATATTCAAAATAGAAGACGACATCATTAACTCCCTCTTGAAGCTTGAGGAGTTTTCTTTCTCTTTTTGGACAGTTGACGATCATGAGCTGTTGAGAAAATTCGACCAGCAGATGTCCTTTGGAATCCATGTAATCATAAAGTGATACATGTTCGAAATCCTGTTGGGCAATATCGTCAAAAAGATAAGCCGGTACATAAGAATACTCAATAGCCAAGGGCATATCATCACCATATCTGATCCTGTGCAAAGAAAAAAGCGTTTCTTTAGGACCATTCAAAAGCTATCCTGTAATCTTTCAGCACAGCTAAAGATCCAACCTTGTCTTTGTCGATATAAACATCTATATGATCTTTACTTTTCGTTTATTATCTCCTCAATCGAGTTATACACTCTCTTTTCAAAGAGATGATCAAGCCCTGACTCTATACCTAACACAAAAGCTATCTTGACAAGTGAAGACAGCGATATCTCGCCGGTTCTTTCAAAGCGTTTAATCGAACCGAGGCTGACATCAGAAACACCGGCAAGGGCAGCTTGCGCCAATTTTTTCTCTTTTCTCCTTTTCGCGATCCTTTGAGCTATGCCAAGACTTACATCTTCGGGAGACCTCAATAAAATATAGTTATCCACAGCTAACATATTTGCTAAAATAGCTGTTTTAGTCGATTATAGCTAATATATTAACCACAAAAAAGGATACTTTCATACCCTTGTTTTATCTGTCTGCTCTTTCATAATAAGAAGAGAGAAAACGTTTGGTTCGCTCTTCTTTGGGATCTTCGAATAGCTCTTTAGGCGTTCCCTGCTCAACGATCTTGCCCTCATCCATAAAGATGACCTTGTTTGCGACACTGCGGGCAAAGCCCATCTCATGGGTCACCACCAACATCGTCATACCGTCCTTTGCCAGATCGCGCATGACGTTTAATACTTCACCGATGAGTTCCGGATCAAGAGAAGATGTCGGCTCGTCAAAGAAGATAACTTCCGGCTCAAAGACGATCGCCCGGGCAATGGCGACGCGTTGTTGTTGGCCACCGGAGAGCTGATGGGGGTAGTGATCACAACGATCTAAAAGACCGACCCGCTCTAAAGCTTTTCGACCACGCTCTAGCGCTTCTTCTTTAGGCATCTTGCGGGCTACAATAAGTCCTTCGGTAACGTTTTGTAAGGCTGTCTTATTTATGAAGAGATTATAATTTTGAAAGACGAAGGCTGTCTTTTTGCGGATCGCAAAGATATCTTTTTTGCTGATGCTGGCCATATCATAACTTTTATCATCAAAGGTCATAAGACCTCTGTCCGTCGTGTTCAAAAAATTCATGCAACGCAAAAAGGTAGTCTTGCCGGACCCGCTTGCTCCTAAAATGCAGATGA
>CALUZL010000102.1 GCA_944325295.1 uncultured Erysipelotrichaceae bacterium
CCCTCTTTTGCTACTTCCTCTTTAAGCTTTGTCCATTTTTCGTCTTTATAGGCGCGAAGCTCAAAGTAGGCACCACTTTGCCAGTCGCTGCCCTCAAAACACTCGTAAGCGCCTTTTTCTTTTGCCAGTTCATTGCTAGCTTTGATCACATAGTAGTTTATCTTTTCAAATAAGCGGTCAACATAGGTAAGGTGCTCTTCACTTTCAAAAGTCAAGCCGTGTTTGACAAGCATGTGGTGATACCCGCTTACACCAAGACCGATCGGACGATAGCGACTGTTAGTAAGTTTGGCATAGGGGATCGGGTAGAAATTGAGATCGATGACGTTATCGAGAGCTCTGACGATCACGGCGATCACTTTTTCAAGTCTTTGTTCATCGTCAGTATCGATCTTTCCTAAGGAAAGCGAGGCCAAGTTACAGACGACAAAATCGCCCGGTCTACTTTTGTCGACGATGATCTTTTCGCCATCCACATCGACGATCTCACTTTCATAGATCTCAATGGCTTTCATATTTTGAGCGATCTCCGTACAGAGATTGCTGCAATAGATCATGCCGCGATTCTTATTGGGATTGGTCCGATTCACGATATCGCGATTGAAGGTAAATGGTGTCCCGGTCTCGACTTGCGATTTGATGATCAGTCTGACAAGGTCGCGCATGACCATTTCTCTTTTAGAGATCGCGCTGTCATTTACACACTCAAGATAGCGCTTCTCCCACTCTTGGCCATAGTAATCTTCAAGATGATAGCCCTTGACTTTATATATTTCGTGAGGACACATGAGATACCACTTGGCATCAAGATCGCTTTTAGCCATTTTCCAAAACAGGTCCGGATAACAAACCGCCGGGAAGACATCGTGAGCTTTCATGCGGTCATCACCATTATTTGTCCTCAGACTTAAAAACTCCGGCAGATCCTTGTGCCATACATCAAGATAGACAGCAACCGCCCCGGCCCTGACTCCGAGCTGATCGACAGCTACAGCTGTATCATTGACCAGTTTGATCCATCTGATAACTCCGCCGGCAGCACCTTTAAAACCGCGAATATCGCTGCCGTTTGCCCTGACCTTACCAAAATACAAGCCCATACCACCGCCATACTTACTCACTTGTGCAAAATTGTCGATACTCTTGTAGATGTTCTTTAAAGTGTCATCAACGGTATCCACAAAACAAGACGACAACTGGTGGAAAGGTTTGCGGGCATTGGCCATCGTCGGTGTCGCCATCGTCACTTCCAGTTTTGATAAGATGTCATAGATCGCTTTGGCCCAAAAGAGCCGATCCTTTTCTTTGAGGGCCAGGTGCATGGCGATGCCCATAAACATCTCTTGGGGCGTTTCTAAGACTTCAAGATCATGATTGACGACAAGATATCGTTTAGCGATAAGATCAAGACCGCTGTATGTGAAAAGGTAATCACGGTCATCTTCGATATACTCCTTAAGCTCTTCAAGTTCATCGTCGCTGTAGGTTTCGATGAGATACTCGCCATAATAACCATTCGCTACAAGGTAGTGGACTTTGTCTGTGTAGGAGGTGATATTCAAGGCGGTCATCTGCTCGTTTATCTTTTCGTGCAGATCATAGGCCAAAAACCGGGCAGCGATGTATTCCCAATCCGGAGCATCCTTACTGATGAGTTCGACACAGGCCTTTATCAGCATCTGCAGACGCTCTTGTGTATTCATATTGGTTTTGAGGAAAGATTGGACCTTGTTTAAAAGGTGAGAGAGATCATAGATGTCTGCTGAAAAGTCGTCTTGAATGGCACTGAAACGGGCGCGCAGATCGTCGTTTTGCACAACCTCTATAAGATCGTTTACGACTTTTCTTTTTTCAGCTCTTTTTTGCCGATAGAGGATGTAACTTTTAGCTTCGGCGTAAAACCCGTTTTCCATGAGCTTAGCCTCGACGAGATCTTGAATCTTTTCGACTTTTAATTGTTTTTGGTCATTTTTACCGATCGTTTCGATCTCTTTTGCGATCTTTAAAAGTGTTCGCTCATCGATCTCGCTGTTTGTGCTGATGAATGCTTTTTTGATAGCGTTAGCGATCTTGCGAGGATCGAATTCTTCAAATTTTCCATCTCTTTTCTGAATGTCCATAATTGCCTCCAAAAAATCACCATCATAGTATAGTTGATTATTCAACTATATAGCAATCACTTTGCCTGAACTTTTTATAAAATAACAAGTTTTAATCTTTCTTTAATCTTTTTGGCTTATACTTTAGACAGTGAGGAAATGTCTTATGGGAATGTTTAAAGCAAATGGCACCAGATTTATCATAGCTATAATCGCTATCATCATATTTGGGTGTGTCGTAGTGCTGATCATCAGTGCTGCATCCGACGATATCGATCAAGCCGATGCCAAAAAGATCGCTTTGAAGGATGCGGCTGTTTCTGAAAGCGAGCTGAGTGAACTGCACATCACGGATACGCTTCTAAATGGTAAGGAAGTCTACAATATCGTCTTTAAGACAAATGGGCGCACTTTTACTTACGACATCGCTAAAGATGATGGCGATATCATAAACGCATCCTTTAAGATGGTGGAAAATAGTGATCCGGTTTTAAACGATCCCGAAAAAGAAGCCAATAACACCACGCCTACAACTGAACCAGACGGTGAGATTACCGAAAGCGAAGCCAAAAAGATTGCCTTAGATGATGCGACGGTCCTTGAAAGTGATGCCGTATTCATCAAGATCGCTTCTGATTTTGATGATGGGATCAGTGTCTACGAGATCGAGTTTTATAGCGGGAGTACGGAATACGACTACAAAATCGCCAAAAGTGATGGCCATATAGTCGCCAAAGATCTCGACATCGAAAATTACACCATTCCAAACAGTGACGAAACTATCATCTCTTTGGAAGAGGCAAGAGACCTCGCTTTAAGTCGCGTTGCGGGAGCGACCGTCAGCGATATCCATATCGAATTTGACTTCGACGATGGTCGTCAGCTCTATGAGGGCGAAATATACTACAACGGCATGGAATATGAATTTGAGATCGATGCCACGACTTCTAACTTTATCGAGTGGAGTGCCGAGAGTTGGCATTAGCAGGGAGGACTTGTGCGAATACTTATAGCAGAGGACGATAGAGATTTGAATCGTCTTTTAAAGAAACGACTTAAAAGTGAAGGCTACAGCGTCGATTCGGCTTTTGACGGTTTAGAAGCTATCGATTATCTGCAGAGTGCTGATTACGACCTTTTGATCGCCGATGTCATGATGCCTCGTCTTGACGGCGTCAGCCTTGTCGATAAGCTCAGAGCTGACGGTAAGATGCTGCCGATCCTTTTTTTGAGCGCCAAAGATGCGATCGAAGATAGGGTGAAAGGCCTTGATGCGGGTGCTGATGACTATTTGATCAAACCTTTTGCCTACGAAGAACTGCTCGCAAGGATCAGGGTGCTCTTAAGAAAGACGGCTGCTGCCAAGACCAATATCTTAAAAGTTGAGGACCTTACCTTAGATTTAGACAGCCATCTTGTCAAAAGAGGCGGAAAGAAGATCGAACTGTCCGGAAAGGAATTCAATATCTTGCGCTATCTCATGATCAATGAAGGCATTGTCCTTTCGAGGGAAAAACTGGAGGAGCACCTTTGGGACTATGACTATGTGACTTCCAGCAATGTCATCGATGTCTATATCCGTTATTTGCGCCGAAAGATCGATGACGATTTTGATATTAAACTGATCCATACAGTCAGGGGCAGCGGCTATGTTTTAAAAAGAGAATGAAAAGATTATCACTTAAGTGGCGACTTGTCATCTTGCATACGATAGTCATGACCTTGGTCATGGTTTTTGTACTGACCCTTTTATTTTCGATAAGTTCCAAAGAGATCAGCGCCAATGTAAAAAGCGAACTTCAGGACAGAGTCAGCGAGAGTTTTGACTATATAAGTATCAAAAATGGCGCTGTCATCTTTGACAAGGATTTTTTAGAGATAAAAGATGGTATCTACCTTTCGGCATATGATGGTGATGACCTCGATCTTCTCTATGGTAAGATACCTTATGGTTTTCATTACGACTTGGGCTTTTTAAAAGACGATATCCGCGAGATAAAGGCCGGCGATGTCAATTACTACGTCCTAGACAGTGATGTGATCTTATCTGATGGTCAAAAGCTGACTGTCCGGGGGATCGTTTCGATCGACGCTGCCCAAAGGGAATATGCCCTGACTTTGCGGATCGCTCTCATCCTTTTGCCGCTGCTTTTTTTCTTGACGATCGTATCGGGCTATATCTTGTCTAAAAGGGCGCTTGATCCGGTGGAAAAGATCATCAAAAAGACTGACGACATAAGAAGAGAAAAAGATCTCTCTAAAAGGATCAACCTTGAAAATACAAGCGAAGAGATCAGTCGCTTGGCAAATACCTTTGACTCGCTTTTGGCGGATGTCGAAAAGGGATTTGAAAGAGAGAAGCGTTTCAGCAGCGATGTAGCTCATGAACTGCGCACGCCGATAACAGTCATCAAAATGGCTTGCGACGATCTGCTTAAAAGAGATGACCTCGATCAAGATATGAAAGAGGACCTGGAAACGATCAAAAGAAAAAACGATCAGATGGCAAAGATGATCGAAAAACTGCTGCTTTTAGCCAGAGCCGAGCAGGGGCGCTATAAGCTGCATAAACATGACTTCGATCTTTCAAAACTGGCCATGATCATCGGCGAAGAATTTAAAGTACTCGGCAAAGAGCGGGGGATAGAAGTGGTGACGCTGATCACTCCTGCAGTCAGGATGTATGGCGATGAAGATCTGCTCGAGCGTCTTTTGAGCAATGTCTTGGACAATGCGCTCAAATACACAAGGTCTAGTGGCAAGATCATTTTGAAGATAGATCGTGATAAAGACATCAAGATCGAAGTCGTCGATACCGGGATCGGTATGGAAAAGTCACAGTTAGAAAAGATCTTCGATCGCTTCTATCAGGTCGACAGTTCGCGAAATGACAGCGGATCCGGGCTCGGTCTTTCATTTGTCAAATGGATAACGGATGTCCATGGTGGCAAGATCGATGTGCAAAGTGAAAAGAATAAAGGCACGACCTTTACATTCACCTTCAAAGACCAGATCGCTGAAAAGTAAGACAACGCTTAATGAGCGATGGGACGATCCAGGCTTTCAAGCAATTTTTTGGCCTGTATCAAAATAGGAATTTCCCGCTTTGCGATCAGTGCACCGAGCTTAGAGTTTTTTCTCAGCTCATATTCGGCTAAAGCTTCGCTGTAAGAGAGCTTGAGAATCGATAAATGAAAGGATTCCTCTTCGGTAACTGTTAGGTGCCTTTCGCCAAATGATTTAACATGGCAGAGAAAATAATTGTTCATATTATGACGATGGATCAAATTGTAGTAGTCACTTACTACCCCGATCTTACATAAGATATCGATATCGGCTCCCAATTCTTCTTTGAGCTCTCTTTTTAAGGAAGAAAAAAGATCTTCGCCCTCTTCTGTGCCCCCACCGGCCGTTTCGATCAAAGTCGCTTTGCCAAAGTCGTCATCTCTTTTAATGCGTACGAAATAAAACATGCCCTCTGCATCGGTAACGATCGCTCGGACGATGTTGCGGTCATGGTCGATGTATTCAAGCGGCCATTTGTCATCATTTAATTCAATGAAGATCTCATCAAGCATAGTTGTATACTCCTTTGTGTCTTATCCGACCCTTTCAAAGATTGAATTTAGTCTCTGTGCGCATATAAAACTTAAACCGTTAGCAAGTGCCATCTCAGCTTATTTAAAGTTAGTACAGCATCCATATCAAAGAAATCTCGGCAAATTTTCTAAAAATCATTATCTGACTATTTCGAAATAGTTAAAAGAGCTTTTTACCCTTTTGTGAGTATTTTATCGGAATAATCGTTACTGATAAAAAAGTCATGCCAAATATCATCGATATTTGTAAAACTATTTTTAAAGATAGCAAAATCGATAGGCGTATCACTACCGATAATTTCTCTCAGTACGGAAGTCATCTTGGCTTCACCGACCCTTTTTTCGATCGCCAGCAAAGCCAGCGCCCCAAAAGAGTAACTCAGATCACCATTTCCTTTAAGTCCGTATTCAAGGATCGGTGAGGGCGTATAACCATGATCACTGATATACGTTCGATAAGTCTTAAGGTATTCGTCTTCCGTATCTTTGGCGCTTTGGATCTTTAATTTAGCCAATACTTTCAAAGTCAGGTATTGACTTATGGCTTCATCAAAGAAACGAATGTCTTGGATCTTGGGATCACATTTTGGATTCCAATGAAGATGAGTCAATTCGTGGATGAGATAGCGAGGATCCAAAAAGGAGTCTTCCGTAATAAAAAGGGAGACTCTATCGCCATTTGTCACAAAGCTACCGTAACCTTTAGGGATGATGTAGATTCTGAGATTGTTTAGATCTGTATCGCGATAGAATTTTAAGACCGCGACAGTATTGTCGATAAGGGTTATGCCCTGATCTACGACATCCTCAGGAAGATCTAAATGCCAAATCTTGCCAAAACGGGCGTTTGTTTTGTGGAAATGACCGACAAGAAAGACCGGATTTTGACCATGGTAGCTGCTGTCTTTGTATGTCAGGTTAGATAAGATCTTTCTGTCATCAGCTGTTTGAACTGTCGCTTCAAAGAAATCGTCTTCTTGCGGATAAAGATAATGGCTTA
>CALUZL010000103.1 GCA_944325295.1 uncultured Erysipelotrichaceae bacterium
AAATGTTTATCGCATCTAAAACCGAGGGGTCATCCCTGATCAGCGATAAAGCATTACTCCCAAGTGCATCTGTGATCTTTCGGGCTTTTTTCTCACCTATTCCGTAAAAAAGATCACTGGAGAGATAGGCGATGACTCCTTTCAGATCAGATGGTAATTCTTGGGTAAAATAAGAAACTTTAAACTGGATCCCGTATTTTGGATGATCGAAGTATTGCCCATACAACAGATAGGTCTTATTCATATCGATGAGGGCAAGATCGCCGGTAACTACAATCGTTTCATCTTCACCCATAAAGCGCCATACGGCATATGACCCGCTTTTATATATACAATAGGTAAATACCCCTCGGATCACATCATCATTCATCTTGAAAGCCACTCTTTTAGTATTTCCTGTTTGTCTTTACCATCCTGATAAATCTTTTCGATCACACCGCCCCCTATAAGGACATCATCAAGATATAAGACAGCTTGCTGACCGGGAGTCACCGATTTAATGTGATCATATCTCAATAAAGCGTGATTGTCATCGAGCTTTCTAAAAAGAACTTCTTGGTCTTTCTGTCGATAACGGAACTTACACTTGCATCTAAATTCGCTCATATCAAGATCGCAAAGATAATTCATACCTGATAACAGGCAAGAATCCGAATATAACCATTTATCATCAGCAGCACATGCTAAATAGAGTTCATTTTTATAGACGTCTTTACCGACACAATAATAAGGACCGCGATTGCCTCCGACCGCAAATCCTTTTCTTTGGCCGATGGTATAATAATAGACGCCCTGATGGATACCAATGACCTCTTTGGTCTCGATATCGATGATTTTACCACTTTTCATCGGAATGTAATTCTTTAAAAATTCCCGAAAATTCCTTTCGCCGATAAAGCAGATCCCGGTACTGTCTTTTTTATCGGCAATCGTGAGATTCAGTTTATGGCCGATATCTCGAACTTCATTTTTATCGATATCACCAAGCGGAAAGAGTGAACGTTTGATGGCCTCTTTATCGATCTGTGCCAAAAAATAGGACTGATCCTTATTTAGGTCGTGAGCCTTCATGAGAACTTCTTGACCGTTATACAGACCTTTTTTGACGTAATGCCCGGTAGCGATCATATCAAAGCCTTTAGCAAGTGCATACTTCAAAAAAGCATCAAATTTGATGTATTTGTTGCACAAGATATCAGGGTTTGGTGTCCGCCCCTTCTTATACTCCTGAATAAAATTTTCAAAAACGTCATCCCAATACTCTTTGATGTAATCGACACGCGAAAGTTTGATACCGAGTGCTTCGGCAACTTTTTTGGCGTCATTGTAGTCTTTCTCTTGCGGACAGATATCATCTTGAAGTGTCGGATTGCCCAATGTGTCATTATTTAAAGCACTGTCCCAATTTCGCATAAAACAGGCTTCGACATCAAGGCCCTGTTTCTTTAAAAGGTATGCGGCTATAGCACTATCAATGCCGCCGGATAGACCGACGAGTACTCTCATTGTTCACGAAGCTCCCCACAGGTGTGATAATGCGGACAATTGGGATCGCATTTGATGATATTCTTTAAATCGCGTGGTTTGAACGCATCGATTTCTTCGGCATCGTAGCCGACCTGAAAATTATTTTCGCTGATTATTATCGGCCTTCTTAAAACTGATGGATTCTGGATCACAAAATCGACAAGCTCATCCATCGACATACTGTCGATGTCAATGTTGCTCTTTTGAATGATCTTTGATCTTTTAGAGATGATATCATCAGTACCATTCTCTGAGCGTGAAAGCAAATACTTAACTTCGGTTTTGTTTAAAAGTGTAGTAAAAATATTCTTCTCGACAAAATTGATGTTTCTCTCTTTTAACCAGGCTTTAACTTTGCGGCATGATGCGCATCCGGGTGACGTATATATAACTATCATATTTCTATCCTTTGTGTGTATATTCTACCACAGTTAAACGGTATAGGATATCGATTATTTATATTATTGACTTATAATCGGCCCCTTTCTATAATTTAGGTAGTAATTTGAGGAGATGAAAATTAAAGAGAGTTCGTGGTTGGTGGAAACGGTCAATGCTCCTTAAATGAATTGGTATCTAAGTAAACTTAGCGGTGAATCCGTTATCTTTCAAGGCTGTTAAGCGAAATTGGGTGGCACCACGGATATATTCGTCCGAAGAGGTGCTTTTTTATTTTTTTGGAGGTCCTTATGAAAAGAATGTTGTCAGCAATAAAACCTACCGGTCAATTGACCTTGGGGAACTATATCGGTGCGCTTAAGAATTTTGTCAAATATCAGCAAGATTATGAGATGATTTGTTTTATAGCCAATCTTCACTGTATCACGGTCTATCAAAAGCCCGAAGAATTGAAGAAGAATCTTAAAGATGCCGTCGCCCTTTATTTAGCTGCCGGTCTTGATCCTGAAAGAGCACTTATCTTCTTGCAGACTGATGTTTTGCAACATGCGCAACTTGGTTATATCATGGCCTGTAATACCTATATGGGCGAACTTAATCGCATGACGCAATTTAAAGACAAGATGCAAAAAAACGAAACCGGAATAACTGCCGGTCTTTACACCTATCCCTGTCTTATGGCTGCCGATATCCTTTTGTACGATGCCGATTATGTGCCTGTAGGTGAAGATCAAAAACAACATGTCGAGCTGACTCGAGATATAGCCATCAGATTTAACAACAAATACGGTGACGACTGCTTTGTCGTACCGGAACCGTTAGTAACCAAAGTCGGTAAAAGAATTATGTCTTTAAACGATCCGACAAAAAAGATGTCTAAGTCTGAGCACAATGACAAAGGCGTTATCTATCTTTTAGACGATCCTAAAGTCGCTGCCAAAAAGATAATGTCCGCTGTGACTGACTCTATCGGTGTCGTAAACTATGATCGTGAAAATCAACCGGGCATTACCAATCTGATCGAGATTGAAAGTGCACTGAGCGGCGAGGATATCGAAAGTATTGTATTGCGAAACAAGGATC
>CALUZL010000104.1 GCA_944325295.1 uncultured Erysipelotrichaceae bacterium
CATATATGAGACCCTGGCAAACAATTATGTCGAAGCGGCAGGAGAGTTTGAAAAGAACTATCAAAGTTTAAAGGAAGATCTCATCAGTTTGGATGCAGCTTATCAGGCATTGGCGACCCGTCTTAAGAGTAACAATGAAACGATCAAGTTTGTAACGATGACGGCCAATTTTGGAAACTGGCAAAAAGCGTATGGTTTTCAAATATATCCGGTCTGTCTTTCAAGATACGGGACACTTCCAAACGATCTGCAGCTTGAAGCGATCAAGCAGCGGATCATTTCCGATAATGTCAAATACATCGCCTATGAGCCTAATATGACTGATGACGTGATCAATCTTTTTAATGAACTTGAAAGTGAGCTCAATCTTACCCGGATCAATCTCAGCAACCTCAGCAGTTTGACGCCGTCACAAATCGCCTCTAATCGCGATTATTTAGCTCTGATGTATGAAAACCTTAATGTTTTGGAAAATTTGACGACAGACGTTTTAAATTCTGCTCTAAGTGATGACAGCAGCAGTGGTGAACTTCAAGATATTGTAGAAGGTGAGGGCAATTGATATGAAGATGTTGGTTATCGACGGTAACTCCGTCCTGTTTCGAGCCTTTTTTGCGACCAGCAGGAATATGATGATGACTAAAGAGGGTATCTATACCAATGCGGTCTATGCTTTTGCGAATATGTTCAACAAAGCTTTGAGCATGATCCATCCGGAATACTGTGTTGTCGCCTTTGACAAAGGCAAACATAATTTTCGTCACGAATTAACCGATCAATACAAAGCAAACCGTAAACCTACGCCCAAGGAACTCACCGGTCAGTTTGCGCTGGTCAGAGAGTTTTTAAAGGCTTATAATGTCAAATATCTTGAAGAGGATGAAGTTGAAGGTGATGATATCATCGGTTCGATCGCCAAAAGATATCCGAATGTCGACACTTGTATTTTAACTTCTGACAAAGACTTGCTGCAGCTTTTAGATGACAGTACCGAAGTCTATTTTATGCGTAAGGGTCTTAGCGATCTGGATTGTATCGACAAGAGCAATCTGAAAAACATTTGGCCGGTAAAGCCCGAACAGATAATCGATCTTAAAGCTTTGATGGGCGATGCCAGCGACAACATTCCCGGTGTAAGCGGCATCGGTCCAAAGAGTGCCGGTGATCTTTTGAATAAATATGGCGATCTTGACGGTATCTATGATCATATTGATGAGATAAAGGGCAAGACCAAAGATAAACTGCTTGCCGGAAAAGATTCTGCCTATCTTTCTAGGGCTTTGGCAACGATAAAAACGGATGTAAACTTGGATATCGATCTTGAAGATCTCAAACTCGATCTCAATATCGAAGGCGTAAATTTATTCTATAAAAAATATCAGATGATGTCTTTGATCAAAAAGGTGCCAAAAGTAAATGAAGACAGAGCGTTTAGAAGAGTTGACCACATCGATCAAAATATCCTCAAAGACGGAGCGGTATTGTATCTTGATACCGATGAGTTTTCATACTACGAACCAAAGATATACGGTTTGGTTTTGGCTCATGGCGATTTAGTCGAATATATACCTTATGAAGACTTTTTAAAGGATGAGGCGACGATTAACTTTTTGGCCGACCCTTCAAATTGTAAAAAAGTTTTTGATCTAAAACACATATTGCACGCCTTTGATTATAAAAAGATCAAACTGGCAGGCGATATCGATGATATCATGCTTATGGGATTCATCGAAAATAACTATTATGATTCTTTGACGACTCTTTTTGAAGCCTATGATTTTCGCGTTGACGGCACTCTTAAAGATATCTATGGTACGATCAAAAAGCCGAAAGCTATCGATACCAAGTTGCAAACCGAAAGATCATGTCATATCGCACTTGATCTTTACAAGATATACGATCAATTGAAAGCTGATCTTTTAAGTGATAAGACTTATGATCTCTATCGAAATGTCGAACTTCCTTTGACCTATGTGCTCTATGAGATGGAGAAAGAGGGCATTGTCTGCGATGAAGGTATCTTAGACAATATCGGTAATGATATCCAAAAGCGCCTTGAGAAAGAAGTCAAAACGATATATGAATTAGCCGGACACGAGTTCAACATCAATTCTCCATATCAGTTAGCTGTAGTCCTTTTTGATGAATTGGGACTCAGAGCCAATAAGAAGCGTTCGACAAATGTTGAAGAGTTAGAGAAATTGTCCCTTTATCACCCGATCGTCAACGAGATAATAAAGTATCGCAAGGATGCTAAGCTCTATTCATCCTATATCGAAGGCCTTAAACGTTACATCCAAAAAGACGGAAAGATCCATACGATATTTACTCAGACTATAACTCAGACCGGCAGGCTCTCTTCTGCCGATCCCAACTTGCAAAATATCGCTGTCCGTGACGAGGATGGCAAGGTCATTCGCAAAGCATTCTTGGCCCTGAAGGATTCATTACTTTTGAGCAGTGATTACTCCCAGATCGAACTTCGCGTCTTGAGTTCACTTTCTGATGAAGCGAAGATGAAAGAAGCTTTTGCTCAAGGGATCGATATCCACACCAAGACGGCCATGGATATCTTCGGACTCAAAAGGGAAGATGTCGATGAGCACCATCGGCGCAAAGCGAAGGCCTGCAACTTTGGCATAATATACGGTATAAGTGATTTCGGACTGGCAAAACAGGTCGGTGTATCCTTAAATGAAGCTCGAGAATTTATCGACAACTATTTTAAAACTTATCCCAATATCAAAAAATTCATGGATGATTCTATTGAATTTTGCAAAGCGAACGGATATGTCAAGACTATACTCAATCGTCGCCGTTATATAAACGAAATAAATTCCGAAAACTATGCCCAAAGAGAATTCGCCAAAAGGGCCGCAATGAATTCTAAGGTCCAAGGTTCAGCTGCTGATCTTATAAAAGTGGCAATGGTCAATATCCAAAAGAGAATAAAGGAAATGGGACTGCGCTCAAAGATGGTCTTGCAGATCCATGATGAACTCATTTTCAATGTTTTAAACGAGGAGAAGGAAACGATGCAGAAACTGGTACATGACGAAATGGTAAATGCACTTGATCTCGGTGTAAAACTCGATGTATCCATGAGTTTTGGAAACTCTTGGTATGAGGCGAAATAATGCCGGAATTACCAGAGGTTGAAACGGTCAGACAAACGCTAAAGGGTCTGATATTGAATAAAGAGATCGCTGATGTCTTGATCCTTTATAAAAATATCGTTGATGGTGATGATGATATTTTTAAGGCGACGATCATGAATAAGAAAATACTCGACATCAAAAGGAGAGGGAAATATCTTTTGTTTGAATTGAGTGAAAACACTGCCTTTTATTCGCATTTGCGGATGGAAGGTAAATATTATTTCTATGACACCAAACAAGAACCCTCTAAGCATACTCATCTCGTATTGTGTTTTAAAGATGGCTCATATCTGCACTATAACGATGTGCGCAAATTCGGCAGGGTCGGACTTATCGATTTTGGCAAATATGATGATTTTCGCCATCTCGGTCCGGAGCCATTTAGCGAAAGCTTTGATATCGACTATTGCAAACAATATCTGAAAAAGCGTCATAAACCGATCAAGACAGTTTTACTTGATCAGAGTTTTGTCGCCGGAATCGGCAACATCTATGCGGATGAGATCTTGTTTTTGATGAAGATCGATCCTTCTACTCCGGCTGATCACCTAAGTGATGAGGATATCGCTAACATGATAAAAGCTACAAGAGAGATACTCAAAAAGGCGATTGTTCAGGGTGGGACGACGATCAGATCTTATACCTCATCTTTAGGAGTCAGCGGTCGTTTTCAAAATGAGCTCGGTATCCACACAAAGAAGACATGCCCGATTTGCGGATCATCTGTTATCAAGGATCGAATCGGTGGCAGAGGTACGTATCATTGCCCGAAATGTCAGCTTTTAAAATGAAGATAGCGATTAGTGGCACGATCGGCAGCGGCAAAAGCAGCGTCGGCAAATACCTTCGCTCTTTGGGATATGTCGTCTTTGACGCCGATGAGATAAATGCCGATCTTTTAAAAAAAGGTAACAGCGGTTATCTTAAGATCAAAGAGAATTTTGGCGATGT